>DATDAJ010000310.1:0-2986 GCA_036525475.1 Candidatus Udaeobacter sp. | reverse complement strand
GGGCCAGCGGCTCGAGCGAACCTCATCGACTCAGAGTTGCCGATTCCCTTGAGAATCGGTAATCCGACGAAACACGCCGAGATCACCTTCCGCAATTTGTAAAAAAATGTTTGCACGTTCCAATGATCCTGCTAAATGGTTAACCAGATGGTTAAATATTCTTCGAGAACACTGGATCGGACGTTTGCCGCGCTGGCCGATCCCACACGCCGGCAAATTCTGGCGCACCTGGCGGGAGGCGACAGGCGCGTTACCGACCTGGCCCGGCCGCACGACATGTCGCTTCCGGCGGTTTCAAAACATCTGCGGGTTCTCGAAAATGCCGGACTGCTTCGGCGCCGGCGCTATGGACGCGTCCATGAAATGCGGCTAAACGCCGAGCCATTAAAAAAAGCCGCGCAATGGGTCGAGGATTATCGAAAGTTCTGGGAGGAATCGCTCGATCGGCTGGCGGCTTACTTGGAGAAAACGAACAAAGCCGGCGGCAAAAAGAGAAAGGCCTGACTTATGTGTCCGCTATGCATCGCGAACATCGCTGTCCTGGCGATGACATGGAGCGGGGTAGCCATTGCGCTCAAAACATTTCGCAGCAAAAGACAACCCAAACAGGAAAAGCCAACAAAATGAAAACAACAGAGCTGGAATTAGATCGAGAAGTGGTATCAGCGAAGGAGTGGGAGGCTGCGCGTCAGCAGCTTCTCGTGAAAGAGAAGGAGTTGACTCGGGCCCGTGACGCGCTAGCCGCCGAGCGTCGGCGGATGCCGTGGCTGGCCGTGGAGAAGGATTACCAGTTTGACGGACCCCAGGGTAAGGCAAGCCTGCTCGATTTGTTCGGCGGCCGTCGTCAATTGATCGTCTATCGGGCGTTCTTCGAGCCGGGCGTAGTCGGCTGGCCCGAACATGCATGCGTCGGCTGCTCCATGGTGGCCGACCAGGTCGCTCACCCCGCTCATCTGAACGCCCGCGATACCACACTCGCGTTCGCGTCACGCGCGCCGCAGACGGAGATCGAGCGCCTAAAGGCGCGAATGGGCTGGCAGTTCATTCCTTGGTACACGATCACGGACGGCTTCGACAAGGACTTCGGCGTGGATGAGTGGCACGGCACGAACGCGTTCATACGCGACGGCGACCGGGTATTCCGCACCTACTTCATCAACAACCGCGGTGACGAGCAGATGGGGAACACTTGGAACTACCTCGATATCACTGCCCTCGGGCGTCATGAGGAGTGGGAGGACTCGCGGGAGGGGTATCCTCAGACCCCGCCGTACGAGTGGTGGAACTGGCACGACGAGTACGGCAACGACGAAGCCTCCGCCAAAGTCCTCGAACAGATCAACCGCGGCCGCGCAGCCGCAGCGGGCGGCGACACCACCTGATCGCTCACGTCGCAGGCGTGGCGGCGGCGGGAGACGATCAAACGTGGAACGGAACGGAACGGACGATGAAGAACAGTCGAAGGAAGGAAACAAAAACGATGGAGCTGGATAGGAATGCAAAGTGAATAAACATTATGACTAAAACAAACGATTTAGCTGAAGCGATTATCGTGGAGCGCACTTTCGATGCTCCGCTCGGAAGAGTTTGGACAGCGCTTACCGACGTAAATGAAATGCGGCAGTGGTATTTCGATCTAAAGGAATTCAAGCCGGAGATTGGCTGTGAGTTTGATTTCGTGGTTGAGCACGAAGGGAATACTTATCACCACCTTTGCAAAGTCACCGAAGTAATTCCGCAAAAGAAAATTGCTTACACCTGGCGATACAAAGGGGAGCCGGGAAATTCTCTCGTCGGGTTTGAATTATTCCCCGAGGGTAACAAGACGCGACTGAAGCTGACTCACACGGGAATCGAAACGTTTCCAAAAACGCCGGCATATGCGCGGAAGAATTTCGAAGCTGGCTGGACTGCGATTATCGGCTCGGAACTGAAACAATTCGTTGAAAGCTCGAAAGCGAAACCATGAACGAGAAAACCGCAGAGAAAACGTCGCTCGAAATCATCAGGTTCATCAACGTGCCGCCCGCTCGTGTTTACGCTGCGTGGACCGATCCCGCTCAACTAAAAGAATGGTGGGGACCTGAAGACGTTCGCACCCGCAGCCTAACCGCCGACGTGCGGGTTGGCGGCAAATACCGCTGGGACCTGACCAGTCCGCAAGGGGAGGAGATGACCGCGTTCGGCGAATACCGGGAGTTGATCCCGGGAAAGAAGATTGTCTTTACCTGGAAATGGGATGACGACGAAGCGTGGCAGCATCGGACCAGCATCGTAACAGTGGAATTTTCCGATCGCGATGGTGGCACCGAGCTGTTCTTCAAGCATGACCAGTTGCCGAGTCAAGAATCACGCGACCGTCACAATGAAGGCTGGAACAGCATTCTCGATCGGCTTGAAAAATTCTTGTTGTAGGGGCATGTCTGTGAACTTCAAACTACTTGGAGCTGGTACAAACGCATCGTCTAAAAAACGGAGGAAAAATATGACTACCGAAGAAGTTGCAAAAAAAGTGGTGGAATTGGTTCGAAAACAAGCCTGGTATGAAGCGCTCGAGCTTTACGACGACAACGTTGTGAGCGTGGAAGCTTACAGTATGGGCGGCGGCTCGCCGGAAACTCGCGGCAAGGAAGGCGTGCGCGGCAAAGTCGATTGGTGGGTCAACGCGATGGAAGTCCACAGCTTCGATGCCCATGGACCTTTCGTCGGTCACGATCGATTCGTGGTACAATACGACGCTGACGTTTCGGACAAGAAAACGAAAGAGCGCAGGAAAATGTCCGAAGTCGGCGTTTACACTGTCGAGAACGGCAAGATTGTTCGCGAAGAATTTTTACCGAGCGTTAGCGCCTGAGTTCAACCGCGCTCGCGTTGGATCGAAACAACAACCGTGACCGCGCTTGCAAAAGCGGGCGCGGCACCGATCGCCATCACGCAGCGAAATCCACACACAAAAGATTCGTCGATCGCGCAACGGATGGGTGTT
>DATDAJ010000309.1:0-4044 GCA_036525475.1 Candidatus Udaeobacter sp. | reverse complement strand
TTTCCGAAAAGTCGCGAGACGGTTCAGCGACTGCCGAGCAATATTGCCTGGGTTAGCGATGTGATTCCGTGTAATCTGTGGATCATCCGCTAGAGGTGGATCGCGTTCTCTGAACGCGGTGGTAATATCAGCCGTTGACGGCGTAGTTATTTGCCATCGTCTTCGTAGAAGCCGATCCATCTTGTGATGAGTGACGCGCCTGAATTTCAACCGTACGGTTTGCCGCACCTGACGGTGATTTTTATCACAATCGTACTGCCGTTTGCACTTGCGGCAGTGGTGCGGCGCACAAAATCGCTGCGGATCGAGCGGGTGATCATCGCTGTGTTGTCAGCGGTGCTGATCTTGAACTACCTGGCTTACCTGGTTTTCATCCGCAGCCGCGGCGTGGTGGATTGGCGGCAGATGTTGCCGATGCAAATGTGTGACTGGGGCATGGTCGTCGTGATTGTGGCAATGTGGACAGGACACCAGCGCTGGTTCGAGGTTGCGTATTTCTGGGGGATTGGCGGCACGCTGCAAGCCGTACTTACGCCGAACCTGCGCTACGGTTTTCCAGACTGGCGATTCATCAGTTTTTTCACCTCGCACTGCGGCATCATCGTCGGCGTGGTTTTCCTGATGCTGACTCGCCGCTATCGGCCATATCCGATGTCCATTGTCCGCGCATGGTTGTGGTCGGAGTTCTATTTCGTGGTCACGCTGGCCGTTGATAAGCTCACCGGCTTTAACTATGGATTTCTTCTGCACAAACCTGAGGCATTTTCGATTTTGAGTTTTCTCTCCGATTCGTGGCCGCTGTATCTCTTGCAAATGCACGGAGTGGCACTGCTATTTTTTCTCGTGCTGTATCTGCCATTTGCCATTGTGGATCTAATTCAGCGAGGACGATCGACGGGCGGTTCAGGTGAACCGCCGCTACCTGTGCCACGCGGGGATGCAGGGTAAGGGGCGATTGACCTCAATCGCCCGCCTCGCGAGAATGGAGGCGGTCAATGAAACGGAAGCCATTGCACGTTGGCAAGGTCACGATCGGCGGGAAAAACCCAGCCTTCATTCTCGGCCCGTGCGTTATGGAATCCGAGAAATTTGCCTGGCGGATGGCGAGGAAGATTGCTCAGGCGTGCGCGGCTGAGAATGTCGATTTCATTTTCAAAGCCTCGTACGACAAGGCGAACCGTACTTCTGTCCGATCGTTTCGGGGAATCGGCGTGCGCGAAGGTTGCGATATTCTCTTTGACATCGGGCGCGAGCTGAAGATTCCGGTGACAACCGATGTCCATTCCGTGACTGAAGCCGAAATTGCCGGGGAGAAGATCGACATATTGCAGATCCCGGCGTTCCTCTGCCGGCAAACCGATCTGCTGCGTGCCGCTGCGGAAACAGGTCGTGCGATTAACGTAAAAAAAGGTCAGTTCCTCGCGCCGTGGGATATGCGAAACATCGCCGAGAAACTGATCGCCTTCGGTAACCCACAATTCTGCTTCACCGAGCGCGGCACCACATTTGGGTATAACAACCTTGTCGCCGACATGCGCTCACTCTACTGGATGCGTGACGCAGGTTATCGCGTCATTTTCGATGCGACACATTCTGTGCAGCGGCCCGGTGGGGCGGGGGATTCGACGTCAGGCGACGGGAAATTAGCCCCGGTGCTGGCCAGGGCCGCAATGGCTGCGGGGTGTGATGGAATCTTTATGGAGGTACACGAAAATCCGGCCCGCGCTTTGTCCGATGGGCCGAATCAGGTCCGGCTAAACGATTTGCCGAAGCACCTTCGCATGTTAAAGGCTATTCATGCTGTGGTTTCAGGTAGGGGCGATTGACCTCAATCGTTTGGGCACGAAGCTCAGGTCCAAGCAGCGGGCGGTTCTGGTGAGCCTCCGCTGGACATTAATCTGTTTGTTGTTTGCCGTTCTATCAATTTTGATAGGGTTGCCGAATGCGTTGGCTCAATCGAAGGGCCGCAAAGGAAAGCCTCGCGCGAAGGCAGGGTCTAGTTCATCTCCCGGCGAGCAAAGCCTAACGAACATTCCGCTGCCGATCGGCCACGAAGCTAAGGGCCTCGTTTTGCCGGATTTCGACGGCGATGGGCATCTGCGGGGAAAATTCGAAGCGGGCACGGCGCACCGGATCGACCAGGAACACATCGGCTTTGAACAGCTCAAAATTACAACCTACACGCCCGAGGATCAGCCGGATCTAAAAATCGGTATGAGCACGTCGGTGCTTGATTTGAAAACGCGCATCTTGAGCTCAAAAGCACGCACCACGATCGAGCGCGCGGACTTCAACATCGCTGGTGATTCGGTGGAGTTCGATACAAACAGCAGAACCGGGCGGTTGATTGGGAATGTAAAAATGGTGATCACCGACAAGTCGCGTTTCACGACGAAACCCGAGACGAAACAATGAAGAATTTGACGGTGCTGGTTCTGGTTGTCGCCTGCGCTACCGGCACACGCTTGCACGCGCAGACGCCTACTATGACGCCCGACGCTGTTACAACCGCGCCCAAAGCAGTCGCAGCCGCGCCGGCGAAAAAACCAAAGAAACAACCAGCCCAGAAAGAGGACAAATCGCCTGCCAATCAGTTGTTTGGCCAAAGCGTCACGGGGTTGAACTCCAACGAACCGATTACGACAGAAATCTACGCTGACGAAGCGTTTTTTGATTCGACCAAGAACATGGGCACATTTAGCGGCCGAGTGAAGGTGACCGATCCACGTTTCAATCTTCAATCTGACAAATTGACCGTGTTCATTACAAAAGGAGAAAACCAAGGCTTGGAGAAGGCGATCGCTGAAGGACACGTGGGGTTGGTGCGGGAACGGCCCGATCCGAGCGGTGGTCAGCCAACGCGTGCAGTTGGGCGCGCCGAAAAGGCGACTTACACGGCTGCGACTGGGGACGTGGAATTGCGAGGGACGCCCCGGGTCCAGGAAGGAGCGAACATGCACGTGGCAACGAGTCCTGACACCGTGATGATCATTAACCAAAATAGCCAACTGAGAACTCACGGCCCAAGCCGGACAGAAATTCGTCAGGAAACGAAGGCCGATCAGGCGAAGGAAAAGAAACGCGAAGCAAAGAAGGCCGCAGCTCAAGCCGCACCGTCTCAGTCCGTGCCCGCAGCAGCTCTGCCGACACCATGATCAGCCAAACTGCCCCCGTTTCAATTCCGAAACGATCTTCGGCGGCCGCGCCGAAGGTGGAGACTGTTCTTACGACCGACCAACTGGTGAAGATTTACGGCGGCCGGGCGGTGGTGGACGGGGTGAACATGAACGTCCGCGCGGGTGAGATCGTTGGACTTCTCGGGCCGAATGGAGCGGGAAAGACCACCAGTTTTTACATGATCGTTGGCTTGATCAGGCCAAACAGCGGTCGCGTAATTTTCTGCGACACCGACGTGACGGATTACCCGATGTACAAGCGCGCCCGGCTTGGCATGGGTTATCTGCCGCAGGAGGAATCGATCTTTCGTAAAATGACGGTCGAACAAAACATCATGGCTATTTTGGAGACGCTTTCACTGAGCAAAGCCGAACGACGGAATCGTTGCGATCAGTTGCTGCACCAGTTTGGGATTGAGCGAATTGCGAAAAATACAGCGCTGACCTTAAGCGGCGGCGAAAAACGGCGTTTGACCATCGCCCGTTCGCTGGTCACAGAGCCGAAGTTGTTGATGCTCGACGAGCCGTTCAGCGGCGTTGATCCCATTGCCGTTTATGATGTGCAACAGATCATCGTTAACCTTCGCAAATCGGGGTTGGCCATCATGATCACCGACCACAACGTGCGCGAGACTCTCTCCATCGTGGACCGTGCCTATTTGATTTTCGATGGGCGCGTCGAAAGCGAAGGGACCAAAGATTTCCTTATCAACGATCCCATCAGTCGTCAGCTTTATTTGGGCGAACGCTTCAAAATGTGACGGCGGCCCAGCGCCGTCATGCCGAGCGAAGTCGAGAATGGAGCGGCTGGGGAAGCCGCGACATAGACGAGAAGGCCGCAGGCTGAGCGAACGGGAAGTGAGCGAAT
>DATDAJ010000308.1:0-2611 GCA_036525475.1 Candidatus Udaeobacter sp. | reverse complement strand
TAACGGGAAACCATCGAATTAAATCTATGCCAGTACCGCCTGGTGAAACTCGTACCAATCGTCAAGATTGTTGAGGTTCACCGCGTCTTTTGGCGAAGAAGCGTCATCGGCAATTTTGCATGCGTCGAGAATCCCCTTGCGCGTTTCGTCGTCATGATTGTAGCCGCGGACCGCAGCGTTGTGCTTCTCGATTGAGTCCTGATTTAAGGACTTCGAATTCTGCTTCACCCACGCCTCGAACTGCGGATAGGTCGGCTTGTTTTTCCTAATGTAATCTCGCACCGCCTGTTCTTCGAGTCCGAGTGCGGCGAGTGTCATCGCGTCGAAACCCTTGCCGACGCCCGGATAACCGGAAGCAAGTTTGCCCGATTCTTCCAGCGAGACCTTCTGCCAGAGACGCGGGAGATGAAGAACGCCAAGTGGGCCGGCAATGCCGGAACTAATCAATGGAACATAAGTTTCAGCCATAGTACCATTTTGGTAATCCCAGCATGGACGATTTGCAAGTTTGCGCTCGCATGGTGATCTCCAAAGTTAATCAATCTGGCGGATTTCCCGCGATGGAACTTCCTTTTGTAGTCCGGAGTTGGCTTAGCTTGCGAATAACCAAACGATCGTTGCAACCGAGATCGCTGCGATTAGGAACAGGCTCGCATACACCAAAGAATTCTGGATCTGTGCCCGCTTTGCCGCTTTTGCGTAAGGCATTCTTGTGAAAGTGACCATTGTGTAAAGCGGCAGATATATTCCAGGCAGGGCGGCTTCCAGCGCGTGATCCAGTTTCTTTTTCGCGCGAAATGTTTTCGACGCGGTCTTATCTCGCATCTCGATGAAATTCTCAATCGCCAGATCGGCAAGCGCATCGGCGTTTTCTTTTCGGCGACGAAAGTATTCGGCGAATGCGCGCTCGCGGTTTTCGTGAAATTCTTCAAGACACTCGTCCAGCACGACGCAATCTTCGAAGGCAGCATTCATTCCCTGGCCATAAAATGGTACGACCGCGTGCGCGGCATCACCGACGAGGCAAGTCTTGTCCCGGTAAAACCACGGCGCGCAGCGAATGGTCACGAGTGAACCCGTTGGATTATTCCGAAAATCGTCGAGCAAACTTGGCATCAGCGGAACGGCGTCGGAGAACTCTTCGTCGAAAAATCGGCGCACATCATCGTCCGTCTTCGTCGTGGCGAAACTGCGGGATCCTTCGAATTCCCAAAAGAGGGTGCATGTGAAGGACCCGTCGGGATTAGGAAGCGCGATCATCATGAAACTTTTCCGTGGCCAGATGTGAAGCGCGTTCTTTTCCATTCGCCATGAACCGTCCGGCCCGGGCGGAATGGTTAATTCCTTGTAGCCGTGAGCGAGATAACTTTCGTCGTATTGAAATTTGGCGATCTCACTCTGCATCGATTTGCGCACTGCGGAGAACGCGCCATCGACGCCGACGACTGCGTCGCCCCGTGCGGTTACGGCGCCGTGTGCCGTTTCCAACTGGGCGCTGGCTGACTCGAGATGGATCTCGGTGCATTTATGATTGAAATGCACCCGGACGTTTGGATAACGCTGTGCCGCTTCGATAACCGTGGTGTTGAGCGCTGCGCGTTCGATCGAATTGATACATTTTTTCGGATCAACATCGTACGGGCTAAAATGCAGCTCGCCGGATTTATCGTGAATCATCCGGCCCCGCATCGGGATCGCGTGTTGCAATGCTTCCTCGGCGATGCCGATCTGTTCCAGCGCGTGAATCCCGCGTGTCGAAATCGCCAGATTGATCGAGCGCCCGCCGACGATGTTCCCTTCCCGCGGGTCAGCGCGCCGCTCGAATAGATCCACCTCGTGGCCTCGCCGCCCCAAATATGCGGCGAGCAATCCGCCAGCGAGACCGCTGCCGATCAGAACAAACCTTGCCACTTAGTAAGAATCTACGAATCAGGAACGCAGGAAAGCAGGAAAGATTGCGAAACGGATGCCCTTCTGTTTCGCAGCGTCTGACACAGACGCCCTACAGTTCCTTGAATGCGTCGCCGAGGTGATCGAGAACGTCGCGCGGCAACAGCGATTGCTCGCTCTGGTTGCCGTTGAAGATTGCGATCTCGGCTGCGCGACCGCATAGCCATGCGCCGATTCGCGCTGCGTCGTAAAGCGAGAGGCCTTGCCCCAATAAACCGGCGCACACTCCGGTGAGAACGTCGCCCATTCCGCCGGTAGCCATTCCAGGGTTGCCCGTCGTATTGTAGCTCAACGGTCGATCGCGTTCAGCGACGATGGTTCGACTGCCTTTGAGTAAAAGTGTGACCGGAAAATGATCACAGAATTTCGTCGCTGTTTTGCCGCGCGACCGTTGGTCTTCCGGGAAAAGCCGTTTCATTTCGCCGGGATGCGGGGTCAGCAACCGTTTGCCTTTGCAACGCCGGAGCACCGAAGTTTTTTCAGACACGATGTTCAGCCCATCCGCGTCTAGCACCATGGGTTGCTTCACTTTTTCAACGAGCTCAAGGATCTCGGCCGCGCGCGATTTACCAAGACCCGGGCCCACGGCCCAGACATCAACTTTCTCCTTCAGCAAGTGACGGTACGACGCGACCGGCTTTACCATTGCTTCCATGAACGT
>DATDAJ010000307.1:0-2836 GCA_036525475.1 Candidatus Udaeobacter sp. | reverse complement strand
GCTCGCGAGCGTAACGCGCGGCGTTGATTTTTCCTTCTGCTCCGCGAACGCCAAATCCGCCGGGAATGAGAACGCCGGCTACGTCTTCCAGTTGATCATCGATACCATTCGCGAGCGATTCAGCATCAATAAGTTTGAGATCGATTCCGCAGTCTTCGCTCGCGGCGGCGTGGGTCAACGATTCATAGATGCTCTTGTACGCATCGCGAACATCCATGTATTTGCCGACTACCGCGATCCTGACGCGTTTGCTCGGACTAATGACGCAGTCGACGAATTTTCGCCAGTCGTTCAGATCGGGTTTGGGGGTTTCGAGATGCAGAAGATCGCATACGAGTTGGTCGAGTCCCTCGGCGTGCAGAGTCAACGGCACCTCATAAATCGTGTGCTCGACGTCACGTTCCTCAATCACCGCCTTTTCCACAACGCTGCAAAACATCGACAGCTTACGGCGCACATCGCGGTCGAGCGGTCTTTCCGAGCGGCAAATCAAGACCTGCGGCTGCAATCCGATTTCGCGCAGTTTCGCCACGCTCTGTTGGGTCGGCTTTGTTTTTAATTCGTGCGCGGCCTTGATGTAGGGAACGAGCGTGACATGCATGTTCACGACATTTTCGGGGCCGACTTCAAGAATGAATTGGCGAATCGCCTCGATAAACGGAAGACCTTCGATGTCTCCAGTGGTGCCTCCGATTTCCGTGATCACCACGTCGTATTTGCTCTCGTCTGAAAGTTTGCGGATGCGGTCCTTAATCACGTCGGTGACGTGTGGAATCACCTGTACGGTTTTGCCTAGATAATCGCCCCGGCGTTCCTTTAAAATCACCGTCTCGTAAACCTGACCGCTGGTGAGATTGTTGTGCCGCGTGAGCACGCAATTGGTGAATCGCTCGTAGTGGCCAAGATCGAGATCAGTCTCCGCGCCGTCATTTAGCACATAGACTTCCCCGTGCTGGAACGGATTCATCGTTCCGGGATCGACATTGAGATACGGATCAAACTTTTGGAGTACAACACGCAACTTGCGAGCTTCGAGCAACGTTCCCAATGAGGCAGCAGTCAGCCCCTTACCTAACGAACTGATGACGCCGCCAGTGACAAAAATGTATTTCATCGAGACACTCTCCGTTCCGTGCGAGCAAGCTTTTGCTCCAGCGCTTCGGCGTCGGCTGGGGTGTCTATGCCGGGAGATCCCTTCGCGGTGGTGAGCACATGAACCTTTACACCATTTTCTAATGCTCGCAATTGCTCGAGCGACTCAGCACGTTCGAGCGGAGCGGGTTTCGACTTCACGAAGTGTAGAAGGGCGCTCCGACGAAAGCCGTAAATTCCCTGATGACGAAGTGACAGGGAGCAGCCCTTCTCCTGGAATGGAATCGGCGCGCGCGAGAAATAGAGCGCGTTTCCAGCAAGATCGACAACCACTTTGACCTGGTGAGGGGACAGCGCGTCTTCTGGATGTTCGAACGGATGCGCGGCGGTGACGATCCCGATTGTGTGGTCCGAGCGGAGTTTCCCTACGATCTTGTCGATTAGCCGCGGATCCACCAATGGTTCATCCCCCTGAATGTTGATGATGAACGAGACCTCTTTCGCATTGCGTGCGACTTCTGCTATTCGATCTGTGCCGCTACAGTGGCTTGGTGAAGTGAGCGCCACGTCGGCGCCCCACTTAAAAGCAGCCTCGGCGATGCGCATATCGTCTGTGGCGACGATTACCGAATCAAGATTTTTCGCTCCTCTGCACCGTTCCCATACATGTTGCAAAAGAGCTTTGCCTGCAATCAGATGCAATGGTTTTCCAGGAAAACGCGTAGAACTCCAACGCGCTGGAATAATGCCGATCGCCTTATTCATGGCAGTCATTCTGAGCGAAACGAACCGGAGTCGAAGGATCCCGTGACTAATCTCTGGTAAAGCTGCGGGATTGGAAGTCTGGCCTCGCGAACTTCGTCCGCTGCGTTGCAGCCTCGGATTTGCTCGGAACGACAGGGGATCATGACTTTGGGTTCAAAATGATCTCAACCGCTGCGGGCATGTCATCGGCTATCCAATCTGCGTTGCTTTCTGTCACGTCGTTTTGAATTCCGGTCCGCACGCGAATCGCTCGTACACCCGCATTATGAGCGCATTCGACGTCGATCTCCTTGTCGCCAATCAAAAACGAACGCGAAAGATCGATCTCATGGTCTCGCGTGGCTTTGACAACCATTCCTGGCGCGGGTTTGCGGCACTTCGAATGTTGCCCGGGAGCATCCGGACAGTAGTAAGTAGCGTCAACCAAACCGTCGCCAAGCTGCCGTAGCACCTCCGATTCGACCGCGCGATACTGATCGAGCGTGAAGATCCCGCGCCCGATCCCGCTTTGATTTGTGATGATAATTAGTTTGAATCCTCCCGATTTCAAACGCCTCAGCGCCTCAACCACCCCAGGAAAAATCCGCACGTCCTTCGGATGGGAACAATAATCCGTATCTTCCATGATCGTACCGTCGCGATCGATAAAGACGGCCGACGACAACGCCTCACCCACCTTCGCTATCCTCTCGAAAGCTGGCGATGAGTTCATCTCGCGTCACAGTTGCCGTTCCAAGTTTGCTGACGACTACAGCGCTTCCGTAGTTGGCAATCTCCGCGGCTTCAATCGGCGTCGCGCCACTGACGAGCCCAAGCGTGAAGAGCGCAATCGCGGTGTCGCCCGCACCCGATACATCGAAAACCTGACGAGCCTTTGTGCTGATATAGTGCGGTGCTTCGTTCTGCCGGAAAAGCATCATTCCGTGTTCGCCCAGCGTGATCAGAACATATTGAGTTTCCCATTTGCTGAGAAGTGCTT
>DATDAJ010000306.1:0-2759 GCA_036525475.1 Candidatus Udaeobacter sp. | reverse complement strand
TGGCAGCACTTCTCTGCTGTGGATTTTTTCCGCAATTTTTTGTGCGAAGTGTGGCTCGGACGTTCGGGAATTTTCTCTCGGCCAACTCAGATACGCAGACCTGTAGCTACGGCGCTATGCGCCGTTTGCCAACGGTTGGGTCGGGCCGAGAACACGCCCCACAGGGCCGTGGCTACAGCATCCGATGATCACCGCGCCCTTACTTGAGACTGCGGTGCTGGTGCTTGGAGTGGTGATCCTGATGATCGAGGCGTTTGTCGGGAAAATAGATAAACGCGTTTTAGCTTTCGCTGCAATTACCGGGCTCGCGATAGTTCTTCTCGCCAGTTTCTTTGTCATTCCCTCTCCGTCGCCCTCTCACGCGACCGGTTTCTGGAGTTTTTACACGGCGGATCGGCTGGCGATCTTCTTCAAGCAATTCGCGCTGCTAACCACCATTCTTGTGCTGATCATGATGATCGATTACGCGCCAGTGGTGCGCAGCTTCTTTCCTGACGCCGCGCCGCAGACAGGTCTCGGCGAATTTGTCGCGCTGCCTCTTTTCACTTGTGCCGGGTTGATGTACCTGGTTTCGGCGATCGACTTTGTTTTCATTTTTGTCGCGCTCGAGCTAGTAACCGTGTCGTTCTACGTGCTGGTCAGTTTTACCCGGCGCAATCCATTGACCCTCGAAGCGGGAACGAAGTATCTCGTACTCAGCGCGCTTTCCACGGCGTTTCTTGTGTACGGAATTGCATGGATTTTCGGCGCGACTGGCCAGACAAATCTCTATCAGTTAACCGCGGCACTAGCGAATCCTGCCAGCTACTCCGGTGCAGCGTTGTTAGGCATGGTTTTTGTGTTGGTCGCCCTCGGTTTCAAGATTGCGGCCGTTCCCTTCCAAATCTGGGTGCCGGATGTTTATCAGGGTGCGCCTACGCCAGTGACTGCGTATCTCTCCGTCGCTTCGAAAGCAGCGGGGTTCGTCGTGTTGATACGTGTTTTGCAACCCTTTATGAAGCTGCCGCAAACACAACGACTGATTTTTGTGATCGCTCTGCTCACTTTGATTTACGGCAATCTCGCAGCGCTACCGCAGACGAATCTGAAACGCCTGCTCGCGTACTCGAGCATTGCGCATGCGGGTTATCTGCTCATCGGCGTGGTCTGTTTCGATGTCCGCGCGATTACCTTCTACCTCGCCGCTTACTTGCTGATGACCCTGTTGAGTTTTGCAGTGCTAATAATCGTGGCACAGCAAACCGGTGAAGAAAGTTCCGACTTTGATGGTCTTGCCAAACGCTCGCCATTTCTCGCCTTCGCGATGTTGATCGGAATGGTCTCGCTTGCCGGTGTCCCGTTCACGGCAGGATTTCTCGGCAAGTTCTACATCTTTTACGCAGCCGTTCTGCAGCGTCAGATTGCACTCGTGGTGGTTGGAGTGATCACGGTGGGCTGCGGATTCTACTATTACCTCAAGGTTGTTCGCGCGATGTATTGGCAGTCTGATTCCAAGACCGACGCCATTCCTGTAAACGGGCTCTCGCGAGTGGCGATCAGCGCATTAATTGTCGCCACGATTTGGCTAGGCGTTTATCCGCAACCCATTCTTGACGCGCTCAAGCCCTGACAAATCGAAGCGTCGAACAAAGACCCGCTGTACAAGCTGTGCCCGGGATCGACGACCCCAGCCACATTATTTTAATATTTCATTCCGACCGCAGCCTTGTACTATGGCCGCGGCGCACGCTTCAACTCCGGCGCTTACGGAAGATTCCTAGCTAAGCTTTGTATAGGTTGGCGACTCTGAATCTCGGCGCTCACTTTTTCGATTTGCGCGGCTTGCTCCTTCACCGTCGCCACGAGATCTGCGAGTCCTGCCTCTAATTTCTTCACTTTCCCCTGCTCTTCGATAAACGCCTTGTGCTCTTTGAGGAACTCGTTGAGTAACATGGCGTTGATTTGTTCGTAGCGCACAGTGTTGACTTTGCCCTCGTTGTCGCGCATTTCTTTGAGCGCGTCTTTGCTAAGCTTTGTATTGCTGTCATTAGCTGCTTCTGCTGTCGGGGAAAGCGCAAAGCAGGCGAAAGTGAGCACGATGAAAATCAAAGCGAAGATCGAAGTACGAACGGGTTTTGCGAGCAGATCCTTTTGTGGCCGCTCAATTGGGGTTTGGATTGGCGTGTTCATGAGTATTATTGCTTTCTATTTCGCTTTTTAGTTGTGGTTTTTAGTCTTAAAATCAGCGTCCTCACGGAGGCGGCAATTGTTATCACCGGCCTGGTGTCGGCCTCGGCGAATCGCACCGTGGAGCGCACAAACCGCCTTCGTTGTAAAGGCCGAGGATTCGCACATTAGAACTCGGTGGCAGGTGGCCGTTGCCCACTGGCGGAATAACCAGGTTGCCGATCGACGCATCGACTGCCGCCAGCGTTTGCGCGACACAACTTCCATCCGCGCCATTGGCGATATTCAGTTTTGCAGCGATTTCCTGATGTGCCAGCTGAATCAGGCCATTGCCACCGCGCACGCGCGGTGCTGGTTGACGTAGAATGGATTGCAATTCCTGCCGGTTATAAGTGCGGTTGCCAAGCTGCAATTGATTTACCGGCCACTGCTCATGGTTCTTCCAATAACCTTGTCCGAAAACACAACCGCCCGGTGTGGGAGTAGGTGTCGGTGTTACACTGGGAGTAACTGTCGCTGTCGCGGTCGGGGTTGCAGTTGGAGTCGCCGTACCCGTTGCCGTCGCGGTGGCTGTTGCTGTTGGGGTTGCTGTT
>DATDAJ010000305.1:0-3980 GCA_036525475.1 Candidatus Udaeobacter sp. | reverse complement strand
TTCAATGTTTTGTGGCTCTCCCAGAGCATGAAGATCGAAATGCTGACATACACAACAATGGCGACCCAGCTGACGACGGCGTTCACGTTGCCAGCGCGCTTGAGTGCCTGGATCAGTTGTGCGCCACCTTCGGCGCCGCCGATCGTCCCCACGGCCATGATCATTCCGAGCTTCAGATCGACGTTGCCAAGAGTGCGATGTTTTCTCGCTGCGACGATCGACTTGCCAACAATGTGCGCCAGGTCCGTTCCGACCGCGTAGTTCCAATCGACTCCCATCAGGCGCAACGCCGGACCTGCAATAAAACTTCCGCCTACGCCAAAAAAGCCGCCCAGAATTCCAATAACAAAGCCGACGACGACCAGATAAAGCGGGTTGATGTGCGAGTCGGAGATTGGAAAAAACATGGCTCATCTCCAACGGCGCCGCAGAAGCCGGAACAAAACCGTGGTTATCGCATCCAGAACAACGGCCTGACCAGCTATGAGCAAGATGGCGACGACCGCATAAACAATGCGATGCTGCGTTTCGAGCCGGTACAGCCAGTCGCCTAGAACATGGAGGACTAAAAAGAAATAACCGGTAACAAGAACCGCATAGATTGCCAACTCGGCTGCAAACGCGCGCAGGCTTTTGGCAGCATCTTGTTTCATGCGGGCAGGTTAAGGGGCAGGTCGTTAAATGCGAGAGCGCGTTTACGTTTGAGGAGATACGTGCCAGCGCCACGTTGCGGTTGCGTCTGAACCAATCAGCGGGCACATTATTGCGTTAGGAACCTTTCTTCTTAACGTTCCATCTCACCTTCAGGGAAACATGGCCGACTCAGCGAACAAATACCCCGAGAACGTACCGGGCAAATTCTACGTCGATGATCAGTGCATAGACTGCGATTTGTGCCGCGAAACGGCTCCCGCCAATTTCAAACGAAACGATGATGGCGGCCATTCCTATGTTTACAAGCAGCCGGAGACGCCGGACGAAGAAGGTCTCTGCAAAGAAGCGATGGAAGGCTGCCCGGTCGAAGCGATCGGCAGCGACGGGAACGGCGCCTAAATGGTAGGGCGCGACCGCCGTGCGCGCCGCAGACGCGCCAATCCGAACGAAACAATTCAGCATCGGATTCAATCACCGCCCATCGCTCTAACCATTGCAGGTTCCGACAGTAGCGCTGGCGCCGGTATTCAGGCCGACCTGAAAACTTTTACCGTTCTCGGCGTTTATGGATTGACCGCTGTGACCTGCATTGTCGCGGAAGTTCCTCGAAAAGTTTCGCGAATTGAACCGGTAACTGCGCGAATGGTTCGCGAGCAAATCGAAGTGCTCCTCAAAAATTTCGGAGTAGGCGCGATGAAGACCGGTCTGCTCTGCTCGGCGGAGATCGTTTGCGCTGTCGCACAGACGATTCAAAAAGACGAAAAAAAAGCAGCGCGATCCATCCCTTTGGTAGTCGATCCGGTAATGATTGCGACGAGTGGCGACAACCTCCTCGAACCGAAAGCTGTTGAAGCTTACAAAAACAAACTGTTTCCGCTTGCGACACTTATCACGCCGAATCTCGACGAAGCAGCCTTATTGCTTGAGACCACGATTGCTAACCGAAGACAAATGGCGAGTGCTGCAAAAGCTCTCGCAAAGAAATATCAGACGTCGATCCTGTTGAAAGGCGGCCATCTTCGCTGTGACAACGCGGTCGATTTACTTTTTCACCACGGCGAATTAACAGAGTTCTCGGCGCCGTTTGGGCACGGCGTCGAAACACACGGTACCGGTTGCACGTATTCGGCAGCAATCACTGCGGGTCTGACGTCCGGCTTCTCGTTAGAACAGGCAATCAAGCGCGCGAAAAAGTTTGTCACCGAATCGATCGCGCGACGTTTCCGTTGGAAGTCGAAATCTGGGAACATTCTCAATGCGCTCAGGCATTCCTCCTGAGCTGGTAGGGCGCCGACCGGCGGACGCGCCGGCATCTCAAACGGACGCTCCGCGATTCCTATTCTCGTAGGGCGGTTATGTCCCCGCTTCCGGCTTTTTCTCCCAGCGCTTTAATTGCAACGCTTCGAGCGCAGCCGCGGTTTCCGCTTGTTTCTTGCTCCGCCCGGTGCCCTCACCAAGAAAAATTCCTTCCCAAACAACTTCTGAGACAAAAGTTTTTTCGTGCTCAGGTCCGCTCTGTGAAACGAGCTCGTAAACCGGACTGCGCGGCGAGATGCTTTGTAACAGCTCCTGAAGATCGCCCTTCGGATTAAAATCCACCGGCTCTTCCGCCAATTTCGCGAGATCGGTCCGGGTCTGTGTCAGAATGAAATTTTTGGCAACGTCGAGACCACCATCCAGGTAAAGCGCGCCGATGAGCGCTTCGAATGCGTCGGCCAATGTGGATGTACGCTCCCGGCCGCCACTGGCTTCTTCTCCACGTCCCATCAAAATATACCGGCCCAGATCGAGCGTAGCAGCGTGCGCCCTTAACGCATCGCGAGAAACCAGCCGTGAACGCAATTTCGTGAGTTGTCCTTCCGCTTCGGTGTGGAAATGGCTGAACAAATATTCGGTGATGACGAGTTGGAGCACCGCATCGCCGAGAAACTCCAAACGCTGATAATCAAAGTGATAATGCTGCGCTTCGTGTCCGAGGCTCGGGTGTGTTACCGCTTCGGCCAACAAAAGCGAATTGCGAAACTTGTACTCGATACGTTTCTCGAGCGGCGTCACATCTCTGATTCTGAGCGAAATCAAAGAATCTCGTCAACTGTAAAACCCCAATGCCTAAGCGAACGGCATCTGATACAGACTGTTAAAAAAAACGCAAAACGACGTGAGCGCCGTTTATCGTTTTTGATAAACTTCCAGCGAAGTCACCACGTCCAGCCCACGCTGTAAGACCGGATCGTGAGGCGGCGGTTTTTCCGGCGCACGGCCGCGGCGTTGTTGGGCTGCTTCGGCGGCTTCTAACTCGGGATTTGTGCCGGCTAACAGCGCAGCTTCACTCATATGCGGACGCCCCGTCTCGTAAATGAACGGTCCCATTCCCTTTTCGCTGTTCGACTGAAAAATCTGTCGCTTCTCTGACAATGACATTTCGACGGGCAAATCCGGTTTCACGCCTTCCCGAAACAGTGATCGACCTTCGGGCGAGACCATTTCAGCCACCGCGAGCCGCAGATCCTTGCCATTGGGCAATGGCAAGTCTGAATATTCGGCGGCGCGACCGGCAGTTGGTTGACCGATAACAAGTGCCTTGTTGTAGAACCGCAATGCAGCCGCAATCGCTTCTGCAGCGCCGCTTGTGTCGCTGTCGGCGAGCACCATTACCAGTCCGCGAAATGCCGGGTCACGATCGGAACTAAATACCCGGTCTTGATGGGCTGTCGGTTTGCGCACCGTAAAGATCGGTTTCCCCTTCGGACAAAACCGCTTCGCGAATTCCGTGGCCATCGATAAATCATTCGTCGCGGAACTGGCGCGAAGATCCACAATGAGATCATTCACCTTTTTTGTAGCGAAACCGCTCAAAGCCTTATCGAGTGCTTGCAGATTGGCATTGTTCAATGTTCCCAGTCTCACGTAGCCGGTGCGTCCGGCGATCAGCTCACTGTAAAACGCGCCCGGAGTTGCGGCGGAAACGTTTTCTTTGCCTGCCAAAAGCGTGATCCCACGCGGCAACCGCACCAGCAAGCCCTCAACAGTTGCCCGACTTAACTCGGTGTCGGTAATTGCGTCCGGGTCGGTAAAATTAGCCTTCAACAATGTGATGAACGCCTGCAGATCGGCTGGGCCTAACGAGTCAACCAGCTCTTCCAAGGTAGGTGTAGCCGATGGGGAAGGCGTTGGCTGTGCGGGCGACTTTGGTCCAGTCTGCGGCGTTGATGTCGGCGCCGGCGACTGAGCGACCAGATTCGCACCCAGGACGGAGATAAGAAACGTGGTCAGCAAAAATCGAGACATCACAATAATTCGGTCACGTTAGCTGTAACAGCATCCAG
>DATDAJ010000304.1:0-4788 GCA_036525475.1 Candidatus Udaeobacter sp. | reverse complement strand
TGTGGGGCAGGGGGCATCTCGTTCGTTAAAGGGCGAATCCGCCGTGGCGGACCTGTCGGCGCAATTGAGCGTGGCGGTTTCAGGTTTCCTGAAATTCGTGTTTATTCGTGATTACCCATGACGTCGGCTGAGATACGGCAATCATTTCTCGATTTCTTCCGCGAGAAAAAGCACACCATTGTGCCGTCGTCGCCGCTTCTGCCCGACGCCCCGAATCTCCTGTTCACGAATGCCGGCATGAACCAGTTCGTGCCGATTTTTCTCGGGCAACAAAGACCGCCATGGAAACCGCCACGCGTAGCCGACACCCAAAAATGCATCCGCGCCGGAGGAAAACATAACGATCTCGAAGACGTCGGCCTCGACACCTATCACCACACGTTTTTCGAAATGCTCGGCAATTGGAGCTTCGGCGATTATTTCAAAAAGGAAGCAATCGAGTGGCCGTGGGAATTACTCGTCGAACGCTGGAAATTTCCTGCTCAACGTCTTTACGCGACCGTTTACAAACCTGGACCCGGCGAACCGAGCGAGTTCGATCAGGAAGCGTACGACCACTGGGCCCGCCTTTTTCGCGAAGCCGATCTCGATCCAAAAGTTCACGTTCTCAGCAGCGGGAAAGCCGACAATTTCTGGATGATGGGCGATACCGGCCCCTGCGGGCCGTGCTCGGAAGTGCATGTCGATCTTACGCCGGATGGCGACACCCGTGGCGCGCTCGTGAACAAAAATGATCCGCGCTGCATCGAGATTTGGAACCTTGTTTTCATCCAGTTCAACGCGCAGCCTGTAGCCGGGGGCGGTGATCCCGGCCGCATGGACTTTGTGCCGCTACCGCAGCGACACGTCGATACCGGAATGGGTTTCGAGCGCGCCGTTGCAATTATTCAGGGCACCAGGAATCTCACTGATTTTTCTGGAACGACTTCGAATTACGAGACCGACGTTTTCCGCCCGATTTTCGATGAGATCGAAAAACTAAGCGGCAAGAAATACGCCAGCACGCTGCCGACACACGGCAGCGGCGGCGAAGGTGAACAGGAAAAGATCGACATCGCCTTTCGCGTCATCGCCGACCACGTCCGCGCGTTGTCGTTCGCAATTGCCGATGGAATCATCCCGTCAAATGAAGGCCGTGGTTACGTCTTGCGTCGCATTCTTCGTCGTGCGGTCCGTTACGGGCGCACGCTTGGTTTTCACGAGCCCTTCTTTTTTAAGCTTATTGATGTCGTCGCGAAAACGATGGGCGACGTCTTTCCAGAAGTCCGGACGCAGCAATCAAAAATCAAAGAAACAATTCGCCGCGAGGAAGAAGCCTTTAACAAAACACTCGACAGAGGCATCGAGTTATTTGAGCGCGAAGTCGCGCGCATTCTGGGGAGCGCGGGCGCCTCGCCCGCGGTGTCACGCGCCTCGCGGGACACACCAACGAAAGCTCCCGGCGCGACGCACTACAAACGTCGTCTGCCGCAATTCGAGCGCCCGTGGGCGAAATACATGGTCACCTTTACAACGCTGCGGCATCGAAAACTTTCTCCCGCAGAGCAGGACATCACGCTCCAGACCATTTTGCATGATGCGAGCAAGAAATACGAACTCTATGCCGCGTGCGTTATGCCCGACCACGTTCATTTACTGCTGGAGCCGCAGATTGAAAATGAAGACGCTAAGGGAGCTCCGGTCTTCTTCACGTTGAGCGATATTCTGCAAACTCTGAAAAGCGTTTCGTCACATCGCATCAATAAGCTGGGAGGCGTGAAAGGTCAGCGCGTTTGGGAGAATGAATCATTCGATCGTGTCATTCGTTCGGAGCACGATTTGGAGGAGAAGTTTCATTATATCTGCCGAAACCCCTGGGATTCGGGAGTGGCTAAGTCAGCTGACGACTACTTGTGGTTATGGACGCCGCAGCCGGCACGAGTGTCCCGCGAGGCGCGTGACACTGCGGGCGAGGCGCCCGCGCTCCCCGGTACCTCCGTGATCTCCGGCGAGTTCGCGTTCAAACTTTACGACACGTATGGCTTTCCTCTCGATCTCACGGAACTGATGGCGCGCGAGCGCGGACTCACGGTCGATGTTGCTGGGTTCGAAAGGTTGATGGACGAACAGCGTGAGCGCGCGCGCAAGGCACAGAAAAAGGAGGAAATCAGTGTTGAAGAAGGCGAGCTCGGAGTCGAACCGACAAAATTTCTCGGATACGATTTTCTCGAGACCGAGGCAGTCGTCGAGACCGTTCTGCCAGGTAAAAAAAAGAGTGAGGTTAATGTCGTTCTGGATCGGACGCCCTTCTACGCGGAGATGGGCGGGCAGGTCGGCGACCGGGGATTGCTTCACGTGCCGGGGCACGATTGGACAGAGCTCGGACAGTTGCGTGTGACGGACACGCAAAAGCGCGGCGACGTTTTTGTTCATCGCGCAGCAGTTGTCGAAGGTCGCGCGCCAGAACCAGGCGAGGCAGTGCGCGTCTCAGTCGACGCCGATCGACGTCGCGCAATCCAGGGGCATCACACCGTCACGCATTTGTTGCATTGGGCGCTTCACGAAGTGGTCTCACGCGATGCTTCGCAAAAAGGCAGTTATGTCGGGCCCGATAAATTGACCTTCGACTTTTCCAGCGCGCCTCTCACGCCAGACCAAAAGCGCGACGTTGAAAAATTGGTGAACGAAAAAATTGCCGAGAACGCGTCGGTTTCGTGGACTGAAATTCCATTCGCCGAAGCAAAACAACGAAAAGATATCATTCAGTTTTTCGGCGAGAAATACGGCGACACGGTTCGCGTGCTCCAGATCGGCGGGACGCCTCGCGCGCTCAACGGTTACTCCATGGAGCTGTGCGGCGGAACACATGTGAGAGCCACAGGCGAGATCGGGCCGTTCCGGATTCTGAAGGAAGAAGCCATCGCAGCGGGAACGCGGCGCATCGAAGCAGTCGCTGGCGACGCAGCGCGTGAGTGGGCGAATCAAGAAGCCGCGCGACAGCAGGAGAAGTTTGACGCGCTTACGCGCAAGAAACCAGACATCTCTGCGCTGCCGCCTTTCCAAGGTAATGCGGCGACGGCAGAAATGCTGAAACAAATCGACGCCCGCGCGACGCATCTCGAAAAATTAGATGCCGAGGTTCGTGAATGGGAAAAGAGAACGGCGAAATCTGCTGACGCAGAACTGAAGAGCAGGGCTGCTCAAATCGCCGGCGAACTGGCGCGATCGCATGCTGGGAAGAATTTCTGCGTCGCTGAAGTACCAGATGCGGATGGAAAACTGCTCCAGGCAATCGTGGATGCATTGAAGTCCAAATTCGAAGGTCCGATTTTTCTTGCGGGCACGCGAGACGCATCAGTCGCTTTGGTTGCTTATGTCCCTGCAGCGATGACGCCGAAGATTGAGGCGAACAAATTGATCCAACAGATCGCGCCTATTGTAGGCGGGAAAGGCGGCGGACGTCCAGAAAGCGCGCAGGGCGCCGGGAAAGACGCCAGCAAGATCAACGAGGCGTTGGCAAAAGCTCGAGAAGTTCTGAGCTAAGGCGAGAGCCTGTAAGAACGGTTGTCATTCTGAGCGAAGCGAAGAATCTCGGCTTAATTTTTGGACTGATCCTCGCAAGGAATAGGCCAGAGATGTTTGAAAGCCTGGCCTCATGCTTCGCATTTCGTTGCAGCGCTCCGCTCAACATGACAGTGCCGTATTGACGTAATCTTTACGGTGAGCTCGCGCTAGGCATTCGCGCGTGTTTCACGAGCAGCTTCGGATTTTTGCCGTCCAGAGACATCCGATAAATCGACGGCTGGTTTTCCTTCTCCTTTTACAGGATGCAAAGGAATTCGTTAGCGGTCAGCCATAACAGTTCCCAAACATAATCATCTTTGCATTGTTTCATGCATTCGGCGCGCTCACGCTTGGAAAGCGCGCGTTCTTGATCAGGCGTTTCAGATTTTTACCGTCGGTGGACATTCGATAAATCGAATCTTCCTTTTCGCCGGCGGCACGACTGAGAAAAAGAATGGTGTCGTTGTCGAGCCAGACGCCGTCCCAGCCGAATAATTTTTTCGGTGTGAGCCTGGTCGCCTTTTGCGATTGCATATCAAACGCCCAAAGCGCCGGCAACGGCCCGTCCCAGTCTTTGCGCCCCGATTCTTCGCCCATATCGATGCTCAGAAGCAGTCGCTTGCCATCAGGCGACACATCGATGCGACCGTCGCCGCTCATGTCGCCTTTGGGCACGATCTTGTTGATCTTCCATTGCGCGCGCACCGAGCCGTCTAGGCCGAGTTGGTAAATGTTCGCCATGTCCTCGCAAAAAACCGATTGGGCGTCGCGCGCCCAAATCGGCGAGTATCGCGTCACTTCATTTTGCACGCCGGGCTTGAGCACGTGGAAATTGGTGCCGTCGGGATTCACCACGGCAAGATTCCAAACTTCGTGAGGACGCGTAGTGAAAAGGATTTGTTTCCCGTCAGCCGTCCAGCTCGGGTAATAGGAATTGTCGCTCGGCACGTCTTTGAAAACGTCGATTTTTCCCGTGGCAACATCGATGACGGCGATATGACGCGCGTATGTCGTGTCGCTGGTCTTCTCCGTTGTGTTAAACGCGACGCGAGTTCCATCCGGCGAGATGGCAGGGAAAATGCCGTCCGCGATCTTTTTCTCACCCGTGCCGTCAAGATTGGCTATCCAGACAGCCTGCTCCCGTTCAAAGGCGATGTGCCGATTATCGCAGAAAACCGACGCGGGAAACGCTAACAAGGCGAAAGCGACGACGGCGCGCACGCAGTGACGCGCCCTACCGAGGAT
>DATDAJ010000303.1:0-4711 GCA_036525475.1 Candidatus Udaeobacter sp. | reverse complement strand
TAAGGATCTCGGGTATCCCAAAAGACGCATTCCGGAATTGCCCCGATTGGGACTTGGGCGCCGAACGCGTAGCTCGTATAGAGAGAGAGTTTAGTCTGCAAAAGCGTCGCGGACGTCATACTCGCAAGGCCGACAAGGGGGTTATTCGTTGCCATCACCACGCGATCGAAACTGATCCAGTTGCGGTTGACTTTCACCCTGCGCGTCTTCGGATCGAATTCACTGGCTGCGCTTTTTTCGAAAACGTCCGAACCGCTGCCAGGAATTTTCACAACCAAAGCTCGAAGATATTTCCTGGGGTGAAACTTGGCCTGATTTGCAAATCGCACCGCCGGTAAATTAAAGTACGGGGCTGAGTCTAAGTAAGTGGCGTCAAATCCAAGCCTCGATGCGCCATCAGCCTCTTTCTTGAGTGATGAAGCCTCTTTTTTCGGAGAAGCGTCTACCCGCGCGTGCAGATACGCCGGCACGCGCCCGAACTCGCACTCGATCCGCTCTTCTTCGATGATCCTCTCAATTTCATCGATCGCGACGGCGCCTGCATCCCAGGCCGCTTGCGCATGATCTTCGCCAAAATTGCGTACCAACTCTTGGAGCTGGAGGTCTGTGACATAGGTGAGATGGGCAGTGGTGTGGCCCGTATCGATTGAGGCCACCCGTTCCCGCTCGATTAGTGCGACTGTTGATCCCGCCTTCTTCAGGAGGTAGGCAACCGTGATACCAGTGACGCCGGCTCCGACCACAAGAACGTCGACGCTTATGTTCCTTTGTAGCTTCGGGAACTTTTGAATTGGTGTGTCGTCGATCCAAACAGGAACATTTGTCATCTTTCATTGTTCGCTGCGCGTGTGCATTTTAGCCGTGCGCGTGCGCTGTTTCATTCAGTAGGCGTAGCGGTCAGGATTTCCTTTCGCTGCTGAACATCTGGAGGCACGCGAAAGCAGCGTGAAATGCGACTATCTTTTTATGAAGAAGCAAAACGAAGTAATCGATAACCTGATTGAAACCTTAAAAGATGGTCAGGAAGGTTTTAAGCAGGCAGCCGAAAGCGTTCGAAATTCAGCATTGAAGACACTCTTTAGCGATTTCTCGCAGCAGCGTTCGCGCTTCGGCACCGCGCTGCAAAGCGAGGCTCGCCGCCATGGAGAAACCAAGCCGGAAACCAGCAGCAGTGCGACCGGCGCATTGCATCGCGGCTGGATCAACTTGAAATCGGCGATCACAGGCGGCGATGAACATGCGATCCTCGCGGAATGCGAACGAGGTGAAGATTCAGCGCTCGAAGAATACAAGAAGGCCCTGGACAACGGTTTATCTCCATCGGCTCAGGAGCTTGTTTCCAGTCAATTCGCCGAGATTAAAGCGGCCCATGACCGGATCAAAGGTCTGCGCGATGCTGCCAAAAGCTAACTTACAAAAACAAAGCGGTCTCAAAAAGATGACGTGATGGCATGTCCAATAGGGTTTTGCCTGATAGGGCAATCATCCGTCCTCCCGATTGCGGGTTTCAGCCCAAATCGTTGTGCGTGCCGATTTGATTGAAAAAGGTCGATTCGCGAAGTGCGAACGACCCAAGAAACTAATTCGATAAAAGAAAGGCACCATGGACACACAACAAAATCCAAACGAACCGGGCAAACAGACCGGCCCCGGACAGCAAGGCGGACAACAAGATCGCGAGAGAGAGGAACGTGAACGTCAGCGGCGTGAGCGTGAAAAACAAGGTGGCGGCCAAAAGGGCGGCGGTCAGCAAGGGGGTGGTCAACAGGGTGGCGGCCAAAAGGGCGGTCAACAGGGCGTACGATAAGACTTGGTTCTTTTGAAACACCAAAGCGGCTGGAGGTAACTCTCGCCGCTTTGTTATATACGTCCAAAGGCGCGGCTAAAGGCGTAATCAATTTTGTTATGCCAGAAGAAGAAGTAATTGAACGCGCGCGTGAAGATGATCGCGAAGGCAAGTCGCCTTCCACTCAGGCGGGCGAATTTGTGCGCGAAGAAATGGAACACATCCGCGAAGGCGAACACGGCGCCCGATCGCCAGAGCAAGCGATCGCCATTGGTCTGTCCAAGGCGCGGCGGGCCGGGGTAAAGTTGCCGCCTCCAAAACGCGGCAAGGAACGAACAAAGCGCCAGGCAAAGCGCGATCTCGCAAAGGGCCGCGCCGGTGGCCGCAAAAAGCCATCTCTGAAACGCTCTCGCGCGACGAAACGAGCGCTCAAGCGCGAGAGCCGTCGCTCTGCGTCAAGGCGGGCATTGTCCAGACACGCGAAGCGGGTGGCCGGGCAACGCTCGGCACGCTCGCGTTCCGCCGCCGCGAAGAAAGCTGCGCGCACGCGGAAGCGCCGGCGCTGAGATTCTGGCATAACTTGCGGCGGAGAGAGGTCGCATGCCCAAAGAGAAGAAGCTTCAGCCGCCGCAACACCAGCTATCCGTAAGCCTTTGTTCGACTGACCTGTTTCGCTGGAGGATATGAGAACCAGAAAACAACGCGCCGCTGCGAAGCGGAACATTAAGAAAGCGGCCAAAGCTGCACGGCGAAAAAGAACGATTGCGCATTTGTCGAAAAGGACGCGTACAGCTCTCGGAAAAGAAGGAGCCAAGGCTGCGCGAAAGAAACTAAACCGCTCAAGGTAAAGGTCGGGTCAATCGTTCATCGCTGCTAATGCAATGTCTTTTGCGATTATCAGCGACTTATTTCCGGCCGCCTTTTCTCTCGCCTTTGCGGGAACTTGATTTGCTTTCGCTTTTTGCCGCGACCTCCTCCGTCTTTTTTCCGGCCACCCTTATCTGAGTTATTTACTGTCGCCATGCGCGGCGTTCCGCTTCTTTGCTGCTTACGCCGCGCTTTTTATAACCCTTCTCAATGTCATGGGCTTTGCGCTTTTGCTTAGACGTGTATTTCTTTTTGCTTCCTCGTGCCATAAGTCCTCCACGTGAACTATTCGATAAAACGAAACGCATTTCGGTGACCAATCGGATTTGATTGCTTCGCAAGATTAACATGCGCGCTTGGAAGTCTTGTTCGGTAATGGGAATCTTCAGACATGAATACGTTCTCAGAATTGCTTCACACGTTGCTTGGAATCGGCACTCAACCAAGAGACTTAACATTCCTGCAAGTTTCAATCCGCGGGGTAATTGTTTTCATCGCGACTCTGATAATGATGAGACTGGGCAGTAAACGTTCGCTTGCAGAGAAAACCGCGTTCGATGCTGTTTTCGTGGTTATCATCGGCTCCATGCTGGCACGGGCCATTAACGGATCAGAAGCCTTTTTTCCAACCTTGGGCACTGGATTCGTTCTGGTCTTCTTGCATCGGCTTTTCGGCATGGCCGCGTTCTATTCACATGCTTTTGGGATCCTGG
The DNA here is from genome assembly GCA_036525475.1 of Candidatus Udaeobacter sp. Classification (GTDB taxonomy): domain Bacteria; phylum Verrucomicrobiota; class Verrucomicrobiia; order Chthoniobacterales; family UBA10450; genus Udaeobacter. Next base: position 1,345 of record DATDAJ010000303.1, on the reverse strand, counting down.
TTAAAGGAAAACCAGTGGTGCTCGTGCGGGACGGCACGTTGCAGCGGAAAAACATGCTCTGGGAACACATTTCCAAACACGATCTGGAAGAAGATATGCGGCTCGAAGCGAAAACGGAGGACCTGTCAAAAATACAGGTTGCGCGACTCGAACGCAGCGGAGACATCAGCTTTATCAAAGCGAATAGCGTCAAGCAACAGGCGACGTGATTGAAACCGTGACATCGTTTGCTCAACGGTGTTAATTTGAGAGCAAAACGAAATGTCTAAACAACGCTTAACGATTACCGACAATCGGACGGGCAAATCGTACGAGTTGCCTATCGAGAATGGGACTGTGCGCGCGATGGATTTCCGACAGATCAAAACGGACGAAGACGATTTCGGGCTGATGACCTACGACCCTGCGTTGATGAACACAGCGTCCACCAAGAGCGCGATCACGTTTATTGACGGCGACAAGGGCATTCTCGAATACCGCGGCTACCCGGTCGAGCAACTCGCAAAGAGAGGCAACTTTTTGGAAGTGGCATACCTGATTCTTTTTGGCGAGTTGCCTAACGAGGAACAGTTGGCGGCGTGGACCTACGACATCACGCATCACACCTTCGTCCACGAAAATATCAAGACGCTGATGCAGGCGTTCCGCTACGACGCGCATCCCATGGGAATGTTCATCAGCACTGTCGCTGCGCTTTCAACCTTTTATCCAGACGCTAACAAGGTCGGTAACGCCGACAATCGGCTGGCGCAAATCAAACGACTCATCGCCAAGGTACCGACGATCGCCGCATACACTTATCGTCACAATCGTGGCTTGCGTTACATCTACGCCGATAACGACCTGAGCTATACCGGCAACTTCTTGAACATGATGTTCAAGATGACCGATGCCAAGTACATGCCGAACCCGTCGCTCGAACGCGCGCTCGACGTGCTTTTCATTCTGCACGCGGACCACGAACAGAACTGCAGCACCAATGCAATGCGCGCGATCGGTTCAAGCTGCGCTGATCCCTACAGTGCGATGGCTGGAGCTGCAGCCGCGCTCTATGGGCCGCTGCATGGCGGTGCGAACGAAGAAGTGCTCAAGATGCTCTCGCGCATCGATCACACGCGCAACATACCCGAATTCATCCAACGCGTTAAAAACGGCGAAGGCAAACTGATGGGTTTCGGGCATCGCGTTTACAAAAATTATGATCCCCGCGCGCGCATCATTAAACGCGTGGCGGACGAAGTATTCCAGATGACCGGGCACAATCGTTTGCTCGATATCGCGCTCGAGCTCGAACGCATCGCGCTGGAGGACGAATATTTCATCTCGCGCAAACTTTACCCGAACG
>DATDAJ010000302.1:0-5106 GCA_036525475.1 Candidatus Udaeobacter sp. | reverse complement strand
GCGCGACGCAACTCCGAAAGCTCATCGACGATTTGCGCGAACTGAGCGACATCGAGCCGATCATCACAATCGATCAGGAAGGCGGACGCGTCTCGCGACTGCGGCGTATCGGAAACGAACCGCCGAACGCGCAACAATTGCGCGAAAAGAACGATATCGATTTGATCCGACGCCACGGCGATATCACCGGACGTTTACTGCGGCTTTTCGGATTCAATCTCGATCTTTGTCCGGTGCTCGACATTTCGTTCAATGATGACGCCGAAAACTCGTTGCACGGTCGGTGTTACGGAAAAACTGTCGAACAGGTTATGCGCAATGCTGGCGCATTCAACGAGGCGATGCGTGAGCAGGGGATCGCCAGCTGCGGCAAACATTTTCCCGGTTACTCAGCTGCAACTTCAGATGCGCATTATCAATTGCCGCGCATCGATCGCACCCGGGAAGAACTGGACGAGCATGAGCTAGCTGTATTTCGCGCGTTTATGGGTAGGGGCCGTTCACCGAACCGCCTCGGGGCGATTGAGGTCAATCGCCCCTACCTCAAAGAGGGCATTGTAGACAGCATGATGATCTGCCACGGGTGGTACCCGTGTTTCGAGTCGCAACCTACGCCGGCCACCGTTTCGCGCCGAATTGTTACAGAGTTGTTGCGCAACGAATTTGGTTTCGAAGGCCTGGTCATGACTGACGATCTGGACATGGGTGCGATCCTGACCGCTTATCGATTGGACGATACCATTCGCCTATGCCTCGAGGCAGGAAATGACATTGTGATGCTTTGTCATCGCGTCCCTGAAATTGAAACGGTGCAGCGAATCCTTGGCACGTTGCCTTCCGATCAAATCGAACGCGCGCAGCAACACATAAGTGAATTTAAGAAAAACCTCTCGCCACCTCAGCCATTCTCCGAGAGCGCGTTTCAGGAGATCAACGCAGAAATTGCGGATCTCCGCATTGCCGTGGTCGGCGAAAAGGAATCCAGCCGGCTCGTACGCGAGCGTCAAATTTCGCCAGTGGAGAGATTCTGATTGGCCCGCGAATTACGCGAATTCCGGCCAAACGGTGTCGCGTGCAATGATTAGAGGTTTGACACGCTTCGCAGATTTTTTCAAACTCGGTGTCGCTAAACGGATCTGAATCAGGCGGAGGACATTTTTTTCCCGCTAGGTTCTTCGTCTCCTTCCGGACCCGCACTCCTAAACTCTAAATCAGCGGGGAAAGGAAAAGAAAGGAAGAGCCATGAATCCATTGATTCAGTTCAAAACGATAACTTCACCACTTCTCATTACATTCACACTCGTCGGATTCGCGCTTTTACCAAGGGTGCAGGCGGTTGTCCCGCCGCCAGACGGCGGCTATCCCGGGTTCAACACAGCAGAAGGGACCAATGCCCTTTTTAACCTGACCACCGGCTCTGCGAACACAGCAGTTGGTTGGTTTTCTCTTTTTAGCAACACCGATGGCAGCTTCAACACGGCTGCCGGTGCGGGGGCGCTTCTCTTCAACACCGCAAACCAAAATACGGCCTTTGGTACTGCGGCGCTCTTATTCAACACCACCGGCCAAGCAAACACAGGCGTCGGTTCTGCTGCCCTTCTTAACAACACGACCGGAGACGGCAACACGGCGACCGGCGCTCGCGCACTAACTAGCAACACGATCGGCAGCCAAAACACGGCAAATGGTACCGGTGCGCTTCAATTGAATACCGAAGGAGACAACAACACGGCTAATGGCACCTCGGCGCTCATCCTGAACACCACCGGCGGTCAGAACACGGCCGTAGGATCTGGTGCGCTGTTCGGCAACAACTCCTCCGACAATACGGCCGTCGGTTTTCAATCGCTCTTTAGTAACACCACCGGCATCCAAAATACGGCCACCGGTGCTCAGGCGCTCGCTAGTAACACGAGCGGTCAATCCAATACGGCCACTGGCTATCTGGCGCTTTTGAACAATCAGTACGGGAACTTCAACAATGCCGTCGGGCGCTTTGCCCTCGCGAGTAATACTACTGGCATGGACAATACGGCTATCGGTGACTTCGCCGGTTTCAATCAAACCACCGGTGGCGGCAACGTCTATATTGGCTCAGGGGTGACAGGCCTGGCCGGCGAGGGCGGCGCCTGTTACATTAGAAGCATCTTTGGCCAAGTCTCAGCTGGTGGGACTCAGGTTTTCGTTAATTCAAACCACAAGCTCGGTACGACCACTTCTTCGAAGCGCTTTAAGGAAAACATCAAGCCGATGGATAAAGCCAGCGAAGCGCTCTTTTCACTTAAGCCAGTGAGCTTTCGTTACAAGAAAGAGATTGATCCCGCGAGCAGATCGCAGTTCGGCCTTGTGGCTGAGGATGTGGAAAGGGTGCACCCAGACTTGGTTATACGCGACAAAGAAGGAAAACCCTACAGTGTGCGTTACGACCAGGTGAACGCGATGTTGCTAAACGAGTTCCTCAAGGAGCATCGCAGAAACGAGGAACAGGAGGCGATCATCGCCCGGCTTGTAGCGACTGATACGCGCCAGCAGAAGCAGATCGAAGCTCTCACCGCCGCACTCCAAAAAGTGAGCAGCGCACAGCTTGAACTGAGCAAATCCGCACCGCTAACCGTTTTGAACGATCAGTAAAGCTGCTGAGTTACGAACCGGCCATTCTTGCAATTGCACTTGCTGACAAGGGAATTGGGAGACTTTCGCTGGCGCAGGTTTGTTCCCGATTGGCTGAGCCGATTTTCTATTCAGCTCTTGGAGCGCGCTACCAGCAAAAGATCGCGTCCCACGAGATACAGAAGAAGACAGATTATAAAAAACGGAATCAAGGCGAGTAGGTCCGCGTACGGGCCGCTTAGAAATGGATTGTGAGCTGTTTGCCATTGCTCGATCCGATGCCCGATTGCGGCTAGTGGGCCCACCATTTCTTTGGCAGCGATCACGATCCCGGTGATTGCGCCCCCGGCGATGTAACCCGAAGCGAGCAAGACGCCAGGACTCTTGTCACCCTCCGCGGTGAGTTCCATCTCGGATAGGTTTTTGTGTCGGAATTTCACTTTCAGGTAGCGATCCACCAGCCAGCGAACCATTCCGCCAATGAAGATTGGGGTGGAGGAGGCGATGGGAAGGTAAACTCCGACAGCGAATGCCAGCGATGGAATCCCACTCATCTCAAGCACGACCGCAATCATCGCGCCCAGCAGAACAAGCGCCCACGGCAACTTGTGACTGAGGATGCCTTTGATGATGTACGACATCAAAGTTGCTTTCGGCGCATCGAACTTCTGCACTGCTGAACCATCAGGACGAGCCCTGTGTGTGCCGTTGATGCCGGGATCCACGAGATAAACAGGAACGCCCTGCTCGTTCACCAAATAACGCTGAGCAGCGCCGCCACCTGGATCGATGCGTTGCCAGACATGATACGTTTTCGGATCCGAAGCGGCCTGTAATCCTTGGACCTTTCCCGGTTTTCCGATCTCATTCGCAGGGGCGCGCAATTCAGTGTTTGCGGGAACGGGCACGTAAACGGTGTACGCGTCATTCAAAAACAAAAGCACGTATCCAAGTGTCAGCGCCGATGCCAGCGAACCGAACAGGATTGCGATCTGCTGCGACCGCGGCGTCGATCCGACCAGAAAACCTGTTTTTAGATCCTGCGAAGTTGTGCCGCCGTTAGATGCGGCGATGCAAACAATTCCTCCAATCGAGAGCGCTGTGACGAAATAGGGCGCGGCGGTCCAGCCTACGATCAGGAACGCCAGGCAAGTGAGCAGCAAGGTCGCCACGGTCATTCCGGAAATCGGAGTTGAAGAAGACCCAATCTCTCCGGTTAATCGCGAAGACACGGTGACGAACATGAAGCTGAACAGCACGATCAGAAATGCGCCGAGAAAATTTCCACGCAGATGCAACTGCGGAACCGCCATGATGACCGCGATGATCGCAAGGCAACCAATGATCACGACGCGCATCGATAAATCGCGATCCGTCCGAGGCACGTGTCCGCGCGAACTGTGTTGGCCTACCAAGTCCGACAATCCGCCTCGCAATCCATGCCAGATTGTAGGAATCGAGCGGAACAAGCTGATGATTCCACCGGCAGCAACTGCCCCCGCGCCGATGTAAAGAATATACGCCTCGCGAATATCGTCGGGTCCCATTTGGCCGATAGGAATGGTTCCCGGTGCAACCGGTCCCACGACGTTGTCCCCGAAAAACTTGATCGCTGGAATCAGAACGAGATACGAGAGCACGCCGCCTGCGCACATGATCGAGGCGATCCGTGGCCCGATGATATAGCCGACACCGAGCAAAGCTGGTTCGATCGTGGCGGAGATAGAGCCGCCTTTTAATGGCTCACCAAACACTTTCTCCGGCGTGTCCTTCCACATTCTGAACGCGCCCATTGCGGCCTGGTAAAGAAGACCGATTCCGAAACCAGTGAAGATGACTTTTCCCCCGCCGCTCGCCGCTTCTTGATTTACGATTTCTGCATTCACGGTCGTGTGCGTCTTGTCCGCGACGGCGAGGGATTCCTTCGAGACGGCTGCCTTCAGAACCTCGGCACAAGCCGTACCTTCGGGATATTTCAAAACACCGTGCTCCGCGACGATCAATGCGCGTCGCAGCGGGATCATCATCAGTATGCCGAGTAATCCCCCGAGAACCGCAACGAGAATCACTCGCGTGATTTCGAGATCGACTCCGAGAATCATGATCGCCGGCATCGTCACACCCAGGCCGAACGCGATCGACTCGCCGGCCGAGCCTGCCGTTTGAACGATGTTGTTTTGCAGGATTGTCGCGTCGCTCGAGTGAAAAAACTTCGACGCAACGCGAAAGATGGTGATTGAAATCACGGCCACCGGGATCGACGCGCTCACCGTCAATCCCACTTTGAGCACAAGGTAAAGCGACGACGCGCCGAAAATAATTCCGAGAATCGTGCCAGTGATCAGATGCGGCCAGGTCAGCTCCGGCAAATTCGCGGAGGCTGGAATGAACGATTTGAAGTTCGCCGCTAGTGGATTCGTTGGCCGCGCGCCGACGATGTCAGGATATTCCTGCGGCGGATTTGCGCTATCGATCGTCGACATTTTGCAAGAGCTT
>DATDAJ010000301.1:0-5001 GCA_036525475.1 Candidatus Udaeobacter sp. | reverse complement strand
GAGGGTGCGCGTTTGGCTGCGGAGGCAACAGATTTCTTTTTGCTTTCAGCTGCGGACCGGCTTGCGGCAGCTGGCGGCGGCTCGGTGTTTGCCTGCGGTGATGAGTTCGCGGATGCGTCCGTAGAAGCAAGGGTGTCGGGCGTCGCTGCCGCAGCACTGTCCGCTGCATCTGTCGGACCGGCGCCGTGCGATTGAGCGTTCGCTATTTGAGCCTGCTGAACATCGGCAGGCAAAACATGAAACGGATTCGGAGTCGTAGCGTCATTTGCCGGAGCGGGAGTTTGAGGCAGGGCATTTGGGTTCACCGGTTGCGATGACACAACGGCAGGAGGCGATGTCGAAGTGTTTCGAGTGATTTGAGTCGGTGGCTGACTTGCCGCTGGTGAAGAGTCGGGCACACCAACCAGAACGCCAACTTGCTTTGGCTTTTGGATGCCGCGAACCAACTTGCCGATTGAGTCCGGGAAGACCACGGGCGCAATTGCCGCTGCCAGCAACAACAGGACACCAACCACCGCCGCAGTTCGCACCAGCCGCCGCGGACGCGCTGCTCTCGGCTGCGGAACGCTCATCCTAAGAGGGATACCGTAACGATCGGATAGCGTGCGTCGGCGCTCAATTTTCCCAAGCGACTCACGAATCATTTCCGTGACGACCAGTAAATCCTTTGGACGCTGATCGGGATCGCGATGCAACAACCGGCCTAACAAGACTCGCAACGGTTTTGGAAACCCTGAAAACTTCGGACTGTGCGGGAGCGCCTCGGCCGAGAGCGCAATCCCGGTCAGCAGAAAATAGAGGGTCACACCCAGCGAATAGATTTCCGAGCGGATATCATTTGTCGCCTCGCTGAATTGTTGATCCTTCGCGCCTTGGTCGCCGGCGGGGTTGCCAGGCACATCTGATTTGTTTAGCTGAGGTTCGCTCTGAGGCATGAGCGCCGGCAAGCCAAAGTTGGTGACTTTCACTAACGGCCAGGTTCCCTCGGCGGTCTGCCCTGGCACAAGCATGATGTCCGAGGGGCGAATGGGCGGATACGGGATTTTGTGAAAACTCGCCGAGGACAACACACTCACGATCTGTTCGCCGACTCGTAATGCAGCGTCAGCCGGCATCGGTCCGTGGCTGCGTACCCATGACGCAAGTGTCTCACCCGCAAGCCGCTCGGACACGTAAACGTAATCGTCGCCTTCGTGTCCAAAATCACGGACGCTGGCGATATTGACATGCTGCAGCTTCCGCGCCGACGATATACGTTCTTCAAATCCCTCACGCTCCGCCCGATCGATACTCGCTGCCGGAACGAGCGTCACAGAGACTGGCTCCCCGGTTCTCTCATCCACGGCTTCGTAGCTCGTTGCGGGACCGGCGCTAGACGGTTGGTACGGCGTGCCGTCATATTGAAGACGGATGCGGTAATTTTTGAGGAATGTCGTGCGCTCCATAACCGGCCTCGTTGGCCACGGCACAACTACGATCTCGCTGCGCCGCCATTCATTCAACCGTGATTTCTGTTCCGAGTTGCTCGGCGTTTGCGTTCGAAAGAACGTGATCTCAAGGATCGGCGATTGGAAGGGCCGAAATCTTAGCCATTCACCGAATACACTTTGGAAATTGCACCGGAGGCGAAATTCGCGAATCTAAACCGCAGATCATGGTACCCCGTGGTGTAACGGTAACACAGCGCCCTTTGGAGGCGTTATTCATGGTTCGAATCCATGCGGGGTAGCCACGTAAAAGCGTCTTCGACGCTCACGTCGCTCCGCCGGTGGAACCGCGCCTCGCCGCGGGAGGCGAAGCCTATTACGCGGTTCGCAAATGCCCCGAACTGAGGTATAGTTTGGGTCCGGCTTTATGAACGAATTGAGAGTAGAAAATCTACGAGTCGCCGTCGGCGATCAAGAAATTGTGCGCGGCCTCACCCTTTATGTTCCGCGAGGCGAAGTACACGCATTGATGGGCCCAAACGGCTCGGGAAAAAGCACGCTGGCCAAGGTTTTGGCCGGACATCCCGATTACCGCGTAATCGCGGGAAAGGTTTTGATGGACGGCGAGAATCTTCTGGAACTTGACCCGGATGAACGAGCGCGACGCGGTCTGTTTCTGGCTTTCCAGTATCCAAGCGAGATTCCGGGCGTGACCATTGCCAATTTCCTTCGGGCCGCATTGCAAGCGCGTCTGCCGGAAGGCGAAGAGCTAGAGGCCACTGATTATTACGCCAGGCTCTACGAAAAAATGGAATTGCTCGGCATGGATCGTTCGTTTACTTCGCGCTCGGTCAATGAGGGCTTCTCCGGCGGCGAAAAAAAGCGCACGGAGATTCTGCAAATGGCCGTGCTCGAGCCACAATACGCCGTGCTCGATGAGACCGACAGCGGCCTTGACATCGACGCGCTGAAGACCGTAGCGCACGGGGTCAATTCGTTGCGCGGGCCGAACCTTGGCATACTGTTAATCACGCACTATCAGCGGCTCCTGAACTACATCGTTCCCGACTACGTCCATGTGATGGTAGGAGGGCGAATTGTGAGGAGTGGGCGAAAAGAACTCGCTCTAGAACTCGAGGAAAGAGGTTACGATTGGGCACGCGAGCAAGCTGCCGAACCCGTATTTACTAGGTAACAACAAATGAAAACCGAAACGACAGCCATCAACATTGATCGCGGTAAGGGCGATTTCTCTTACCCGGAAGCTCACGTGCGCGACGCGGGCGCGGGCTTGAGCGAGCGCACGATCCACTACATCGCGGATGTGAAGGAGGATCCGGATTGGGTGCGCGATTTTCGTCTGCGCGCTTTGAAGACATTCTGGGAGAAACCGCTCCCCACGCACTGGGCGAGCAAGGAACTCGAAGCCATCGACTTTGATAAGATCCGTTATTATCTCTCCCCGGGCACCGAAACGAAGCGCAGCTGGGAAGAAGTACCGGACGACATTAAACGCACCTTCGAACGACTCGGCATTCCCGAGCAGGAACGAAAATTTCTCGCAGGCGTCGAAGCTCAGTTCGACAGCGAGGCAGTCTACTCCAACATCAAGAAAGCTGTCGGGGAACAGGGTGTGATCTTTGTCGGCTCGCGAGAAGGCCTCAAAAATTATCCGGAAATTTTCCGACCGTGGTTCAGCAAAGTCATTCCGGTTGGCGACAACAAATTCAGCGCGCTGAATTCAGCTGTATTCAGTGGCGGCTCCTTCATCTATGTCCCACCCGGAGTGAAAGTGAAGCATCCGCTGCAGGCATACTTCAGGATCAACGCGGAAAACTTTGGCCAGTTCGAGCGCACCCTCATTATCGCGGACGAGGGCTCGGAAGTTACGTACATGGAAGGCTGCACTGCGCCGAAATTTAATACGCCAACGCTGCACAGCGCTGTGGTCGAACTCGTCGCGCTCAAGGGCGCGAAGATTCAGTACATCACCGTTCAGAATTGGGCTTCAAACGTTTTCAACCTCGTCACAAAACGCGGGCTCGCTCAGGAAAACGCGGAGGTGAAATGGATTGATTGCAACATCGGGTCTCGCCTCACCATGAAATATCCCGGTGTTATCATGAAGGGTCGCAAGGCGCGTGGCGAAGTGTTGTCCATCGCGCTTGCCAACGACGGCCAGCATCAGGACACCGGCGCGAAGATGATTCATGCCGCTGACGAGACGACAAGCAACATCGTTTCCAAATCGATCTCGATCGGCAAAGGTCGCGCCACTTACCGCGGCTTGGTGCACGTGCCGAAGCATCTAAAGAATTGCAAGAACAATACCGAGTGCGACGCGTTGCTCATCAACTCGACGTCGCGCACGGATACTTATCCGGCGATCACCGTGCGCGGCACGGGCAACGCCGTGCAGCACGAAGCCAGCGTCAGCCAGGTCAGCTCGGAACAAATTTTCTACATGCAACAGCGCGGTTTGAGCGAGGCGCAGGCGATGAGCTTGAGCGTGAACGGTTTCGTCAACGATCTCGTACGCCAATTCCCTATGGAATACAGCGTCGAGCTCAAACGGTTGATCGAGCTGGAGATGGAAGGCTCGGTCGGATAACCGTCGCGTTTGACGAATTCTTTCTGCAGCGGCGGTCTGAGATCGCCGCTGCGTTACAAGTTCCAGATGTCGCTAGTCACACATCAAGAGCAAGCAGCACCGATTCTCTCCGGCCCGAGCGAATCGCGCGATTTTCCAGATTGGTTTCGTGATCAACAGCGCGCAGCGTGGCAACAATTCGAAACGTTGCCGAACCCGACGCGAAAAGATCAACCATGGCGATTCTCGAATGTCGGTCTTCTCGATCTGGCGCCGTTTCGAATAAGCCCGCCGCTATCTGAAGACGACCGCAACAATGTTCTAAAGTATTCCCGTGGTCTCGACGAGTACGCGGGTCGAATGATCTTCGCGAACGATCAACTCATCGAGCGCGACGTCGTTTCTGAAGACCTGAAAAAGCGCGGCGTAATTTTTCAGCCGCTCGAGCGCGCCATGGTGGAGCACAGCGATCTCTTTCGAAAATATTTCATGTCCACGGAAGCGAAGCTTGGCTCGGCAAAGTTCGCCGCATTACACAAGGCACTGGTTTCGACGGGAACATTCCTGTTCGTTCCGCGCGGACTGGAGATCGAATTGCCGATCGAAATCTTCCATTGGCTGCGCCACGATAACATGTCGGTTTTTCCGCATCTGCTCCTCGTGGCCGATGAGTTGGCGAAGGTGACGGTGATCGAGCATTTCCGGTCCTGCAGCCAAACGACGCCCGGCTTCGCCTGTGGCGTCAACGATCTCATCGCAGGGCCTGGAGCGAAGGTGACATACGTGTGCGCGCAGGAATGGGCCAGTAACGTGATCGCATTACAAATGAACTCCACGGTGGTCGATCACGATGCTTCAGCTATGAGCCTGAATTTGCACGTGGGTGCGAAATATTCGCGGTTCGAAAGTCTGAGCCGTCTCATTGGCGAAGGCGGCCGAAGCGATCTGCTCGCTGTCGCCGTAGCGAAACACCAGCAGGAATTC
>DATDAJ010000300.1:0-4812 GCA_036525475.1 Candidatus Udaeobacter sp. | reverse complement strand
CGGTTGGGGCTGACGCAGATTTCAAACGCGCCCAAAAGCTGGACCCGAGGTTAACGAGCGAAGGGACGGCACCGGATTCCAGCAGCAATGGCGGCGTCGCGAATGGCGAACCGACCGGAACAACAATCAGTCTCCTCGACGGCAAGCTGAAGCTCGACATTCCGCCAAATTTTTCGCGCGATGCTGACGATCCGAAAAGTCCAAAAACTCTCGCCAGGTTTTCAGGTCCCGATGGCGCGTGGGGAGAAGTTTTGCGCGGAACACACGGACTAACACCCGAAAAACTGGACGGTTATCTCAAGATGCGCGTAGCCGAATACAGCAAAGGCTTCAACTGGCTACCGAAAGATTCGCACCTTCAATGGCTGAAGAAAGACATGGTGACGATCGATGGCCGCAAGTGGGCGGACTGGCGTTACGTTCCAATGCTAAAAGGAACGAAAGATTACTCGCGCAGCCCCGTCTACACGCGCTTCCTAACCACTTCCTATAAAGGCCAGCTGTTAGAGATCACTTTTACCTCGAACCTCAACACCGAGCCCAAATTAAAGGAAGAGATAAATCATATCATGGAATCGGTGCACCTCGAAGAATGAAAACCATCCAAACGTTCTTGTTCGTTACTTCGCCTGTATGAGCGCGTGCAGTCGTCGTATTGCCGACACACTCGCTGTAGTGTTTTTGCTTGTTGCCACATCTGCCTTCGCGCAGGAGCAGGCAAAGCCGCCGGCGAGATCTGTTTCGCCGGATGGTCAGTGGGAACTTCGCGCTGGCCCGACCGGTGAACAGGAGGATTTTGTTATCGCAAGAGCCGGTAGCGACGAGACATCCCTCGTGCTCTCCGAAGACGAATACGTTGACGGACTCGCAGAAGCGCTGGGTCGAGCGCCTGGCTACGCAAACATTGTTTGGGCGCCGGACTCGAAACGCTTTGCATTTAATCTTCAGCCGGGCAAGGGCTTTCAAACGGCGCAATTTTATCAACTCGACGGGAACACCTGGCGCAAGCTCGATCCGCCAGAAGCAAACACCGCCACGACTGCGCCGCTCGATCGTTCGATGGCAAATCAGAAGAAAAAGGTGAAGAAAAAACTGGAACTGTCGGCAGACGATTGGGGCTGGCCGCGTATGACAAGCTGGCAGGTTCGCAGATGGATCGACTCAAGCACCGTGCTGCTATATGCGCACCGGAGCGCAAAGTTCGAACTCAAAAATGATACCGAAGAGGTGAACGTATCTTTTTTCCTCACCCTCAAGTTCGATCCCGCCGGCAACTGGAAAGTCACAAGGAAGTTCGAAGTGTCTGAGAAAGGAGTCGGCGAATTGAACGCGGAGGAGCGCAAAGAAATTAATAGGATCGAGAATGAGGACCGGGAATTGAGAAGTAAATGAAAAGACTATTTATTGGCCTAACAAAAGGAGAACACCGTGATTAAAGGAACAGTGAGAGCGTCGGAATTGAATTCATGCGTCTATATTCGCGCCTGCCGGCCATGGCGGGTGATCAGCGCGCAGACTTGGTTGGCTGGGGTTTTGATTCTGTTGTCATTTCCAAACGCGTTTGCGGAGACCGACTTTTCGGCATTCTGGCAGAAATTTAAGTCTGCGGTTATCGCCGGCGACAAAGCGACGGTCGTGGAGATGACGAAATTTCCGCTGTCGATGCCCTACGAGGTAAAAGCCGTAAAGGACAAGGAGGCCTTCTTGCGTCGTTACAACGAAATTTTCAAAGGGGAGGCCAATGCCGCGCAATGTTTTAAAAGCGCCGAACCGGACAAAGAATCCGACCGGCGTTATGGGATTTATTGCCCTTTCAAGGAGACGCCAAACGACTGGGAGAACGCACCGATTCGCTTCATTTTTGAATTGACCAAAAGCGGCTGGAGATTTGTCGGCCTCGACAACATCAATGAATAATCGTGGACTAATGCCAGGCAATGAGAATTTCGCAGCCTGTTAAGGAAGGAAAGACTAACAAGTAACATCATTCAATAACATGAAAGCAATAATGCGCGTCTGCGGGTTTCTTGCACTCGCTGTTATCTCGACTTGCACGCTGCTCGGTGAAGAGACGTCACCCAGTGGAAGTGTTTACGGGCCGAAAGCTGGGTTTAACATCAGTGCGCCCGAAGGCTGGGTCGTCGACAATGAGGCAGGTAAAGGACAGGACTTACCGTGCGTTCTTTACCCGAAAGATTCGTCGTGGTCGGACGCGAAGACGGTGATGTACGCCAAGGTCGCCAGCCCGCAATGGGAAGGCGTAAACGCATTCGTGGCAACCGCGATCAAAGAAATGAAGGCAAAGCACGGCACGCCGAGGGAGAAAATTGCTTCCGGTAAAACCAAGGACGGCCACGATTACTTCATTAACGAATACCCTGCGACCAAGACTTATTCTCAGTGGGAACGCGTCGGGTACGTCCAACTTCCGCTGGGAGTCGCTTATATCGTCCTCACATCCCGCGATCAAACCAGTTACCAGAAGGATTCCGGCGCGCTTGAGAAAGTTTTGAAAACTTTATTCTTTCTCGAGCCGAAGTCGGAGGTGGCGCGTGGCCAGGAATACGCTCATCGTTACAGACAGCTGCTGGATGAGCGCGCGGAGGCGCAGATCGAGCCACTGCTCAGCGAATGGCGGGAAAAGGCGCCCGACGATCCCGACGCATGGATCACAAGCGCAAATTATTATTTTAATCAACGCCAGACGAACATCTCGACGAAGAAACCCGGCCCAGGCGACATTACGTTGACCGATAAGAAGGGAAAGCTGGCGGGTAGCGTGTCGTTCGAGCAAACCAACGAAAACATGAAGCGAGCGGTCGATCTTCTTCAGGAAGCGACCACGAAATTTCCCGACCACCTCGATATCTGGTGCGGGCTCGCGTTCATGTATCAAGAAAGTGGAGATTTTGACAACGAATTGTCGACGTTGAAGAAGATGGTCGCGTATGCCCGCGAGCACCCGACCCAGCTCAAGTGGTTAAAAGGTGCGCCGCTAACCAAGCCTGCCGACAAATTCGTTCCGGACAAGCTGCACGAATACGGTTCGTATTACGAGAAAAAGGAGAATGCGGAGGATGATAAGCGCTGGTACCAAATTGCGACACTGGCAATCGACCAATATCCAAATGACCCGCAAGGCTTCAAAGACGCAGCCGGTTATTGGGCCGACATTGGCGAATGGCAAAAGGCGCGCGAGTCGTTCGAAAAAGCGCACCAGCTGGATCCAAAATCCGCTGCCTCCTTGGTTGCCCTCGGACAGATTAGCGTAGAGATGAAAGACTTTGTAAGCGCACGAAAGTACTACGAAGACGCTCTAAAACTGGAGCCGAACGGCCAATACGCGCAGACAGCAAAGGATGCACTACGCAAGCTGAAGAAGAAGTAACAAGCGACGTGGAATGCGTCACAGTTTGCAACGCGTCCTCATTCTAGCGATCGCCGTGATCGCCAGCGCGATCCCGCTGGCTTCATCCGCGCATGATGTCCGCTATTGGGTTTGGCAACGCGATGATCCGCTCGACGAACAGGAGTTGGCGGAGTTGGAGGCGCAAAAAATCGATACGATTTACTGGCAGGCCGGCGAATTGGAGAACACCAGAGAGACCTGGCATTGGAAAGCGCGATTCAATTTCCCATCCTCCAACACCTCTCACATCCGTTTCGTGCCTGTGGTGCGGCTGGTTTCAAGAGAGCACCAACCGTTTTCCGACGCATCGATTACGGCGCTGCTGGCCAGTTTGTCTTCGGCGAGCGCGAACCATGATGAGTTGCAACTCGATTATGACGCGCCTGATCGGTTGCTCGCCGATTATGCGGGCGCGCTCAAGCGCATTCATGGTCTTGTTCCTCGTTTGAGCATCGCGGCTTTACCGCATTGGAGTCGCGCGGACTATCTGAAACTTTTGGAACCGAATGTCGATGTGCTGCTGCCGATGCTCTACGATTTCGAAGCGGAACCGGTTCTGAAAAATCAATCGCCTCTGCCGCTGCTATCGCCGGAAAAAATATCGCGGTTGATCGAAGCCTGGCGCCGCTGTCACAAACCCTGGCGCGCGGGCCTTCCGGTTTTCGCACGCTTAAGCGTTTACGATGCGAACCAAAAGTTGCGCGGACAAATCCGCAACTGGAATTGGGACGAGCTCTGTTTCAATCGGAGTTTTCAGATCGCGAATGGTGGGCAATTCGGCACGTCAATTTTGCATGCGACAAGATCGACTTCGATTGCAAACACTGCGATCCATCCAGGCGACGAAGTGATCGTGCGTGAGGTTGATCGCAGCGCGCTGCGAGCTGCGATCAGCTCTGCCTTGCGCGCCGGCGCGCAGGGCGTCGTCTTTTTCCGTTTGCCGGATTCGACGGCGTCCAGCGGCTGGTCCCTGCGTCAACTCGGACATTTGGAAGCGGGGCCACGATTGATTTTGCGGAAACCGGCTGACAGCGAAATGCTCGAGCTATCGAATATCAGTGACGGCGATCTCGAGCCGCGCTTTGCGAGCAGCGGTGTGGACGCGGGGGGTTACACGCTGGAAATCGAGGCTCCAACGCCGATTTTCCGCGAAGCGCAATCCGGCGATTTCGCGAGCATTGATGCCTTCGCAGGCACGAAACGGGCGAAAGTGCCGTTTGCAACACGGCTGCGTTTCCAGTTCGCTCAGCTTCGGGCAAAAGAAAATTTGCGTACCGGGCTGATTCAGCTCGCGCCAGGAGCGGATTTCACGCAGACTCGCTACCGAATTCTGAACATCGAAGGAGCGCCCGCGTGGAGATCTCTGGAATGAAAACTGCCGTAGTTGCCGCGGCTTGTTTTCT
>DATDAJ010000299.1:0-3138 GCA_036525475.1 Candidatus Udaeobacter sp. | reverse complement strand
TCTTTCCGACTAGCTTTTTTGCGGTCTCTTTCACCCCGGGAGACACGCCGCGTTCCAAGCGCATACCGAACTCTTTGCCTTTTCGTTCGAGCCAATTGATGAATCCCTCACGCGCAATGATCGATGCCGCCGCCACCGCGATGTCGGATTCCGCACGCGGCCTTTGTTCAATGACAATGTTGCGCCCATGCCTCATCAAGGACTCCTTGATTACTCGCGCGTCGGCGAACTGGTCCGATAAAGACCGCGGACAGCCAGGCTTTCGCGCCAGCAAATTCTCGATCACACGTGCGTGCCCCCAACCGAGGAGCCGGTTCAAATTGCCAAACTTCTCGTATAGCTCGTTGTACTTGGCCGGGCCGATCAGAACCGTTTCCACGAAACCTTGTGAAGTTTTCCGAATCGTGTCCGCCAGCGCGCGAATTCGCGCATCCGAGCTGATCCGCTTGCTGTCCACCACGCCGCCGTCGAAAAGCTTGCGCGCGATCCCCCGATCAACGTAAACCCCCGATATTACCAAGGGCCCGAAGAAATCGCCCTTCCCGCTCTCGTCCACACCGAAATGCGGTTCGAACATTTCGGGCAAGTGCACTTCTTCATAGCCGAGCTTCGCTTCGCCCAGAACTTTAGGCTCCAATTCGAATTGCACGAACTCCTCGACGCCCCGGCCCTGCACCAGCACCTTTGGTCCTTTTTCATAGACCGCTACGCTCAGCTTGTTCTTTTGGGCAAAAAATATAGTCCACTCTTTCGGCGTGAACTCGAACCCTGACTCGTCGAGCAAGCTGCGAAGCTTTCTCACTTGCTCAGGCGAAAGTAGTTGAGTGTAAGAATTCATTTCGGAAAACGCCGAACGCTCAACGCTCAACGCCCAATGCTCAACTCTGAATTCGGCATTGGACGTTGAGCCTTGGGAGTTGGACGTTCGCTCCCAAACCCGTGACATCGCCAGAGAACCTTGCCGTTTTTCGCCGCTCGCTTGTTCGTTGGTTTCGTAGGCATGGGCGCGATCTCCCGTGGCGCCGAACCCGCGATCCGTACGCAATTCTCGTTTCCGAGTTCATGCTCCAGCAAACGCAGGTCGCCACCGTAATCCCGTATTATCACGAGTGGCTGCGCAGGTTTCCCGATTTCGCCTCACTGGCGCGGGCCTCGCAAAATGAGGTGCTTCGCGCGTGGCAAGGCCTCGGCTATTACGCGCGCGCGCGAAATCTCCACGCCGCAGCAAAAACGGTTATCAATCGGCATGGCGGAAATTTCCCGCGCGGAATCGAGCAAATGCGACAATTTTCCGGAATCGGCAAATACACCGCGCATGCCGTAGCCAGCTTTGCCTTTGATCAATCGGTTCCGATCGTCGAAGCGAACACCGGTCGCGTTTTGACGCGACTTTTCAATTTTCGCGCATCGATCGATTCCGACGCGGGCCGCAAAACGCTTTGGCAACATGCAGCGAGCCTTCTTCCAAAATCCAATGCGGCGACTTTCAACTCCGCACTTCTCGATCTTGGCGCGCTTATTTGCGTAGCCCGGAAGCCGAAATGCGATGTGTGCCCGGTTGAAGCGTTTTGCTGCGCAAGAGATCCTGCCGCGCTTCCCGTACGGAAATCGAGACCCGAAACGAAACGACTCATCGAAACGCATGCATTAATCGTTAGGCGCGGCCAAATTCTGCTCGAGCAATCCGGCCATCGATGGCGCGGCATGTGGGTCTTGCCGCCGCTCGAACCTAAATATTTAGAGCAGCAGCCTTTTCAGCGACGGCCAGTTTACGAGTCCGTGTTTCCATTCACCCATCATCGAGTCACGCTTTCTGTGTATCGTCGCGCTGCACCAAAGCGAATCGCTCCCGGACAGCAGTGGTTTGGATCGATCGAGGAGGTCGCAATGCCTTCACCCCATCGGCAAGCAGCGCAAAGCTTGATCCAAACGCTCGTTGAACGTTGAATATTTCTCTGCGATAAGATTTCGAGGTATGCGAAGCATGACTGGATACGGTCGTGGCGAGACCGATCACGACGGAACAAAATTTACTGTCGAGCTAAATTCCGTGAACCGGAAACAGAGCGACGTCGTGGTCAATTTGCCGCGCGATCTCGTTGAGCTCGAGCCGCGCATTCGCCAGACAATCAACGAAAATATTTCGCGCGGTCGCACGAACGCGACGGTCAGTCTCCATAGCGGCGAGAACGGCGCGCGGAAGCTGGCTCTCAATACGGAACTCGCCCGCTCGTATCACGAAGCGATGCGCTCGTTGCAGAAGGAATTAAACGCGCCCGGCGAGATCACGATCGCGACGATCCTGCAAGCGCCCGGCGTGATGCGGTTCCCGGAGGAAGCGTTGAACCCCGAAGATACATGGCCGGCAGTTGAACGCGCTCTGCGCGCGGCGCTGGTAGATCTCATAAAAATGCGAGAGCGCGAGGGCAAACATCTGGCCAAAGATTTGATTCACCGTCTCAAAGCAATTCGAAAAAAACTCAAGGAAGTCCGGGCACTGCATCCGGACGTGGTGAAACGGTATCGCGCGACGCTTCTCGATCGGATACAAAAAGCTGGGCTGCCGCTGGCTAACGAGGACGAGCGTGTCTTGAAAGAAATTACGTTCTTTGCCGATCGCGCCGATGTATCGGAAGAGCTGACGCGACTTGAAAGTCATCTTGCTCAATTTGCTCATCATTTGCGCAGCAAAGAGCCGGTTGGACGCACATTGGAATTCATCACGCAGGAGATTTTTCGCGAACTCAACACGCTCGGAGCGAAAGCGAATGACGCTGCAATCTCCCAACGCGTCATCGGCTGCAAGGCCGAACTGGAGAAGATCCGCGAGCAAGTTCAAAATCTTGAGTAAGCAACCCTTTGGCCAAATGGACCCGAATCGCGCCGCCACCGATCGCGATCTGTTGAAGCGAGCGTTCTCTTTGTCATGTTGAGCGAAGCGCTGCAACGAAATGCGAAGCATGAGGCCAGGCTTTCAAACATCTCTGACTATTGGCTTGGTGAGCGAAGAGAGAAGTAGTCTGAGATTCTTCGCTTCGCTCAGAATGACAAGCTAATGAAATTCAGCCGACACGGAATTCTCTTCGTCATTTCCGCTCCATCGGGCGCGGGAAAGACCACTGTCGTTCAAGCCCTGAG
>DATDAJ010000298.1:0-2055 GCA_036525475.1 Candidatus Udaeobacter sp. | reverse complement strand
AGGAATACGGCGCGATGAAGCTCACCCTGTATTCCTTTTTCGGCGGGATGTTCGTGTTCGTCGGAATCTTGGTCGCTTATGTCAGTGGCGGGTCATTGGACCTGAATCAGCTGTCGCAGTTCGAATTTTCACCGCACCTGCAATCGTGGGCGTTTCCGGTGTTGTTTCTCGGCTTTGCTGTGCTGGCCGGCATTTGGCCCCTGCACACCTGGGCGCCGACTGGTCATGCCGCTGCTCCGACTGCGGGTTCGATGTTGCTCGCGGGAATTGTGATGAAGCTCGGCTCTTACGCCGCTCTCCGCGTCGCGATGAATCTTTTTCCGCAGGGATTTCAGATGTGGAGCAAATGGATTGCTGTGCTCGCAGTGATCGGAATCGTGTATGCCGCAGCAGTAGCGCTTCGGCAACGTGATCTGAAATTTGTAATCGGTTATTCGAGCGTGAGTCATATGGGCTTTGTGCTACTCGGTTTTGCCACGGCCAACGCGCTCGGAGTTTCCGGTGCGGTGCTGCAAATGTTCTCGCACGGTGTCATCGCGGCGCTTTTGTTCGCCGTTGCAGG
Source organism: Candidatus Udaeobacter sp. (assembly GCA_036525475.1). GTDB lineage: Bacteria > Verrucomicrobiota > Verrucomicrobiia > Chthoniobacterales > UBA10450 > Udaeobacter. The sequence continues at coordinate 1,493 of DATDAJ010000298.1, read as the reverse complement.
ACGCATGATCTACCCGCGCACGCACACGCGCGAACTCGATGCTCTTTCTGGAATGAATCTGAGCCACGCGATGCCCTTCGCGGCTTTCACTTTCGTGGTCGCGGCGGCTGCCTCAATGGGTATCCCCGGCTTCAGCGGATTCGCGGCCGAGATCACGATTCTAATCGGCGCGTGGAAAACTTACCCGATTGCCGTTTGGATCGCGGGAATTGGGATAGTTCTCGTCGCTGCATTCACATTGCGCGCGTTAAAGCAATCGTTCTTCGGTGAGAAAAGCATCCAAGCTGAAGTTACAAAAGTTACAACGGTTACAACATTAAGTCGGGAAGAGTTCAACCCGATCACGATCCCGGAGAAAATAGGCGCCTGCATGCTGATGCTCACCACACTCGCCGTCGGCATTTATCCGAAGCTGCTGCTCGACCGCATCATGCCCGCGGTGGAGGCCATGAGGTTCTTGAAATGACACGTCTCCCCCCGCTTCAACGATTTAACGCTTCAACGCTTTAACGATGTCTTATCTCGAGCTTCTCAAACTTGCATCACCTGAAGCGGTCGTAGCTGTGACTGCGCTGATTGTGCTTTCAGTCGGTCTCGTTGCGAAACGGGCAGCGGTGGCGTGCGCATTTGTTGCAGCGCTGGGAATTGTGATTGCAATCGTGGCAGTCACGTTTTTGCCGGGCAACGAGACGCTGTTTGGCGGAATGCTGGTGATCTCGCCCCTGACGTCACTGTTCAAAATCATTTGCCTCGCGCTCGCATTTTTCACGATCCTGCTGGCGCAGGCAGAAAAGGCGCCGCGTCATCCCGGCGAATATCTGGCGCTTGTTCTTCTGGCAACGGTCGGCCTGATGCTGCTCGTCGGGAGTGAAGAACTGCTGATGATTTTCATCGGCCTCGAGTTACTTGGACTGTCGCTGTACGTGATGGCAGCATTCGATAAAACGGACGCGCGTTCGGCCGAAGCCGGTGTGAAATATTTTTTGTTCGGCAGCACGTCGAGCGCGTTCACGCTCTTTGGGATCAGCCTGATTTACGGCATGTTAGGGGCAACCGGTCTCGCCGCAATCGCAACTAAGTTGGCAATAACGTCAGTGCAGCCGCTGCTTGCCGTTGGAATCGTCATGACGCTTGTCGGCTTCGCATTCAAAATCGCTGCCGCGCCGTTCCATCTGTGGGCGCCTGATGCGTATCAAGGCGCGCCTGTTCCGAGCGCGGCGTTCATTGCTTCGGGTTCGAAGGTTGCGTCGTTTGTTGTGCTGGGAAAAATCGTGCTCATCGGGTTTTCGCCGGTGCATGGCAGCGCCGGATGGCACGCGATGGTGGCCGGCTGGTCGCCTGTCCTCGCGGCACTAGCGGCGCTGTCGATCGTGATCGGCAATCTCGTCGCGCTTGCGCAATCGAACGTACGCAGGCTGCTTGCCTACTCAGCGGTCGCACACGCGGGTTACACATTAATCGGCTTCGTCGCCGGTGACCGCGAAGGATTTTCT
>DATDAJ010000297.1:0-5062 GCA_036525475.1 Candidatus Udaeobacter sp. | reverse complement strand
TGCGAAGAAAATTTGGCGCTCCGGAAACGATCGTTGTCGGACTTGGCCCCGGCTCGTATGCTGGAACGCGCATCGCGATTTCGGCCGCGATCGGGATACAACTTTCTTGTGATGCACGTTTGATCGGATATCCCTCGATTTGCGCAATGGAATGCGATGCGCAGGAATACTGTGCGATTGGCGACGCGCGCAGGAAATCTTTTTTCTTTGCGCGCATCCTCAAAAATGAAGCGATTGAAGGTCCAACGCTCTTTTCCGAGCTTGAGCTGAAAGCGAGACTCGAATCGCTCGATCCGGCAACGCCGGTTTTCTCTTCAGAGTTGCTTCCGCAGTTTCACCGCCCCTTAATTTCGTTTCCCTCGGCTTTCATTCTGGCCAAACTTGCGAAGGAGTCCCGACGAAGCTTTTGTCTGCCACCGCTGGAACCAATTTATTTGCGCGAACCGCACATCACCATGCCAAAATGAAAGAAACTTACCGCTGCTGGGCTGAAATTGATCGCGCCGCGTTGCGACACAATGCGAAAGTCGTGCGGGATCGAATCGGATCCGCTGAGATGCTCGCCGTCGTGAAAGCGAATGCTTACGGCCATGGATTGGTCGGCGTCGCGGAAGCGCTGGCCGATGACGCACAATTATTTGGCGTCGCCAATCTGCAAGAAGCTCTCACACTCCGCGAATCGCTGCCGCATCCAATCGTGATTCTCGGCCCGGCAACTCCTGAGGAACGCCCGGTAATCGCCGAGCGCGGATTTATCCCGACGATCTCCGGTTTAGAGGAAGCCCAGGCGTTCGATCGATTGAAACGGGTGTCAGTCAATTTCAAGATCGACACCGGTATGGGGCGAATGGGCGTCGTGCAGAATGAGGCACGCGAGGTTTTCCGACGCGTGGCGGCAATGGCAAATGTCGAGATCCACAGCATATCGACGCATATGCCGGTGTCGAACGAAGACGCAGAATACACGCGCGACCAGCTCGTCCGATTCCGAAGAATCGTGGACCAAATTCGCGCAGAAGTTCCGGGGAACTACAAGGCGCACGTGTTGCAAAGCGCCGGCACACTCGCCTTCAATCAGCCGACGTTCGAAATCGTGCGCGCCGGTATCATGCTCTACGGCATTTCGCCGCTCCCGGAATTTCGTGAGTTGCTCAAGCCGGTGATGACGTGGAAAACACGAATTTGTCTCGTGCGCGAAGTGCCGAAAGGCAGCTCCATCAGCTATGGCCGCACCTTTATCGCGCCGCGAAATATGCGCGTTGCAACCTTGTCAGCCGGCTATGCTGACGGATACCCGTGGCATCTCTCCAATCGTGGCGCCGGCGTTTTGGTGCACGGAAAGCGCTGCCCTCTTCTCGGACGGGTGACAATGGATCTGATAGTTATCGATGTGAGCGGGCTGGATGACGTAAAGGTAGGCGACGATGTTGTTCTCATGGGGCGCGACGGCAGCGAAGAAATTCCCTGCTCTGAATTGGGCGAAAAGGCCGGGACCATTACGTGGGAAATTATCACGCGAATTGGCGCGCGAGTGCGCCGGGTTTATGTTTGACGGTCGTTGAAGCGTTGAAGCGTTGAAGCGGATCAAAGTCGCGAGCTAAGTTCAAAGCGCTTCAACGCTTCACCTGTTTAACGAAATAATGTTCCAAATCATCTTCAATGAACTGAGCGCAGCCGAGATCTCAGCGTTACCAAAACGGTTGCAGCTTGAGTTGCTGGCCGAGTTTCAAATTTTACCCGAAGATTTGGATCAGCTCGATTCCGAGCGTTTCGGCGTGATCGAACGCAAAGGGAAGAAGCTGTATCGCTATCGCGCAAAGAATTACCGTATTTACTTCGCCAAGACCGAGGAAGGCGTCAAAGTGCATCGCGTTTTGCACAAAAACACGCTTCGCGATTTTCTGTTCCGCAGCAAGCTGCCTGTTTCCGAGGACGCGCAATTGGGCGAAACGCGCGAGTTCTGGAAGTTGATTGAGGAAGGCGAGCGGACGCCGAAGGGGTAAAGCCACGGTTGGCGACACTCACCTCGAATCAAGCTCGAGCGGGTCAGGATCGAAACGCTGAAGCGAGAACCAGGCGCGCGCCGCGGCGAGCGCCTCTACAACTACTTCGAACAACACGAACGGCGACGCTTAACTGCGCAAGGTCATTCCGAGCGGAGCGAGAAATCTCGCAGTCGAAGCGCGGATGAGGCGGGCAAATGAGGGTAACAGCGAACTTACGAGAGATCCTTCGCTTCGCTCAGGATGACAAACGCACATGCGTTTGTCACTTCATCAACAGCACGGAACGGCTGCGCTTGATTTCGCGCGTGATTTTCCGGTGCATGTATGCGGGCATGCCGGTAACGCGACGAGGCAGAATTTTGCCGCTCTCCGTGACAAATTTTTTCAGAAGATCAGGGTTCTTATAATCGATTGCCTCCATGGCGATATCGATCCGGCGCCGCGGCATGGGCCGATTGGCGCGACGAAATGCGGAACGGCGTTTTGGAGTTTTTGGCTGCATGGCTGATTACCTGGTCTCGCGGTGTAAGGTGCGCCGCCGCAAAAACGGATTGTATTTTTTCTTCTCCAAGCGATTCGGCGTCCGTGGGCTTTTTTTATTGCGCGTCGTCATGTAACGCGAAGGTGGCTTTCCAAGCGCTTTAGCTTCGGTGCATTCGAGGGTAACAATCTCCTGAGCCATAGACGTCGATTACTCCTTCACTTCCGACGGAGTGGCCTCTTCTTCTTCGGATTCGGCGCCCTCCTCTTCGGTCAAGCCAAACAAAGAAGTAACTGATGGTCGCATCCGGGTGGCTTTACTCTGCTTCTCCAACTGCGATTGACACTCCACGGTGAAACGGGCAAAGGGAATCGCCTCGAGACGTGCATGCGGGATGGGTTTGCCGGACATTTCGCACTTCCCATATGTTCCGAGCTCGACGCGCTTTAGCGCCTCATCGATTTCGTAAAGCGCGTCCTGTTCTTGTGAGAGCAAACTCAGCGCGAAATCGCGATCGTAAGCGTCCGATCCGGCGTCGGCCTGATGCATTCCGAAAGCGGAAGCTTCGCTGCCTTCAGCGCGCGAGCGAAGGGTACCCTGCGCCACGCCAGCCATCGAATCGACTACTGCATCGCGAAGCTGAAGCAATTTTTGTTTTTGTTTGCGAACGAACGGATCCAATCTTTTTTCGCGATGATTTAATCCCAGTAACGCTGCGGGCGACTCGGTGCCTTCCAAGTTGGTTTTTGGCGAACGGCGCGCGATCTTCTTTCCACGAGCGGAATTTTTCGGCTTGGGCTTCCTAGTCTGAAGTTTGCGAGCTGGCCGCGGCTTTCGTACAGCCGACTTTGCTGCAGACCTGTTCTTTTTCTTTGATTTGGCCATGGTGACTGTGGTAAGCGCCATTTTAATCGACTGGCGCAGGGAAAATGGACGCTTAATTAAGAACGTTTATCTCAGCACGCAAGCGGATTCGCCAAAAACTTTCGCCTCGCTTCGTTCACGATATTCAACTGTAACGTTCAGCATCCCAGCGGGATTTATGACCAGGCGTACCACAATAAAATCGCCCGGCGTGTTACTGAATCGCCATTCGCAAACCTGCCGCTTGCTGATTAAGTCCGCAGCCTAAAACGATCGCGCGTCGGGCACTTGGAATCGGCGTCCGCGAGAGTGAAAGCCGTAACGGGATGCTGAGGTCCGCGTGAAGCACGGGCGGGACCTCTTCCGAATGCAGTGCTTGGGCTGCCAGAATGATCTGCCATAACCCTGCAGCGCCAACGCTTTCCCCCAAGGCGGGTTTACCCGTGTAGGCGAGCGCATTTGGAACGATCTCATGAAGCGCTTGGAATTCTGCTTGATCGACAAACGTCCCATTCGCGCTCGAAATAACAAAATCGATTTCTATTTGGCCAAGATCACAGAGGATGCGCTTCAAAACTTTTTCCGCTTCGGTTCGTCTCCTAAAATGCCCGCCCGGATGCGTGCGTTCGATCGTGACGAATCCCTCGCGTGCGAGAACGATCGCTCCTGCGCCTTCGCTCAAAATCATTCCGCGGTTCTGCTTGCTGAAGGGCTCAATAGGCGGTGCCAGACGCAACAAACGCCACCGCCGGTAAGCATCGCATAACAGCCAGTCGATTTCTTCGGTGCCTACAACGAGACAATGGTCCAGCGCTTCATTCGCCATCAATTCCTCGGCCATTGTTATCGCAGCGAGGCCGACGGCGCCGTCGCCCACGAGGGTGTACGTAGCGCCGGTCACACCGAGGATGGCGGCAAGATGGCTTGCCGGCGCATTGAATACAGTTTCCGGAAACAGCAGCGGACTCGCTGACTGCGCGCCTGTCCCGACGATTTCATGGTAAAAACGTTTCGTGTAAATGACGCCTCCATTTGAGATGGCGAAGATAAGCGCGATTCGTTCAGCATTGTGCGACCCGAGTTTTAGTCCTGCAGACTCCAACGCGTGCAATCCAGCCGCCGCGGCAAAACGCGAAATAGCACTGGCGCGACGAAGACGCGGATGAGAAATCCCCTTCACCGCTGATTCCGGCACGCGAAAAACGTTGTAAACGCGATCGACGAATGGTTCGGAAATCGTCGTCGCAGATGCTTCCTCACCCTGAAGCAATCGCTCCCAAACCGAATCAACGCCGGTGCCCAGAGGAGTAACCCACCCCATACCAGCAATCGCCAGACTCATGCTTGGAGCTTGCGCATTATTAGCGAAGCGTTCGTTCCACCAAATCCAAACGAGTTCGAAAGGGCCACGCTCACCGCAGCTGGACGCGCTTCGTTCGCGACGATGTTGAGATCAACATCGTCATCTGGAGCGGTGAAATTGATGTTAGCCGGAAGAAATTGGTGTTGAAGCGCAAGCAAACAAATGACGGCCTCGATGGCGCCCGCGGCGCCAAGGGAATGACCCATCATGCTTTTGGTTGAGCTCATCGGCACACCCTTAAACAATGCGGTGATTGCCTTGCCCTCGGTTGCATCGTTGAAGACCGTGGCAGTGCCATGCGCATTGATGTAATCAACGTCGGCCGCAGAGACATGCGCGCTCTCGAGA
>DATDAJ010000296.1:0-2640 GCA_036525475.1 Candidatus Udaeobacter sp. | reverse complement strand
CGGCTCGATCCTGATTATGCTTTGGCTTACGCAGAGCGTTCCGAAGCGTGGAGTTTTATTGGAGACCTCACCGGTCAACACGAGCCGGCGTGGTCAAACGCGCGGAGCGATGCGGAAAAGGCCGTCGCCATCGCACCTGATCTGGCGGAGGCGCGCGCGGCTCTGGGCTGGGTTCGCTTTTTTATCGATTGGAAGTTCGCGGACGGACTGAGCGAACTAAAGCGCGCCAAAGAACTCTCGCCCGCAAATCCCACCGCAAACGATCTGCTGGCGCGGGCGATCGTTTATTTGGGGCAAGTCGATGATGCCGACCGGCACGCCCGACATGCGGTGGAACTCGATCCTCTTTCAGTTACAGCGCAAGGTAATCTAGCTCGCGTCCTTTTCGTCGCGGGAAAACTGGATGAGGCAGATGCGGCGGCACGCAAAGCCGCTGAGTTGCAGCCAGCTTCTGCCTCGAGTCGTCGCTGGCAGACGCTGATCGCTGCGCAGCGCGGCGACGGCGAGACCGCGTTGCGAGAAGCGCAACTGGAGCCCGATGAAGGTTATCGCCGCTTCGAGCTCGCGCTCGCTCAGTACGTGCGCGGCGATCGCGCAGCGGCAGACGCGGCGCTGGCCGATCTCATCGCCAACGGTCGGGATAATTTGGCCTACCAAATCGCTGAGGTTTACGCGGTGCGTGGCGAGAACGATAAAGCTTTCGAGTGGCTGCAAATCTCGTTCGACAATCACGATACCGGAACACTGACTCTTCTTACTGATCCGTTGTTGCGCGGCTTGCGTGACGATGCTCGTTACAAGAAGTTTCTCGTCAAACTCGGTTTACCCACAGCCTTATGAATTCAAAGCCGTCCTTCTTCTCCGAGCTAAGGCGACGCAATGTTTTCAGGGTTGCACTCACTTATGCCGTCGTGGCGTGGCTGCTGATTGAGATTGCATCGGTTCTTTTGCCCCTGGTCGACGCACCGGAGTCACTCATCACAGCATTTGTGGTATTGCTCGCGCTTGGGTTCGCGGTGGCTGTGTTCATTTCGTGGGCTTTTGAAATGACACCGGAGGGACTGAAACGAACGCAGGATCTTTCGCCTACCGAGGTCATTCCTTATTGGAGCCGCCGCAAGTTCGCGACATTCATCTTTGGCGTGGCCGGCACTGCGTTTTGTCTTTCTGCTTATCACCTGCTCTTCCCCGCGCCTGCGCGGAACCTTTCACCCGCCTCGGAGGAGCTACGGCGCGGCAAGCAGAGCGAGGCGGTTTCGATCTCGCAATCATCACCTTCGAGTTCGCCCTCGGGAAAACCGAGCGGTACCCAGCCGGTGGAGCAACTTCTTCGTGATCTCGATGCGGAATGGGCGAAAGCTGCAGCAGCTAAAGATGTCGAGCGGACAATCGCTTACTATTCGGATGACGCGATCGTATTCGCTCCAAACGCGACGAGCGCAGCGACGAAGGAGGCGATTCGAAATGGCTGGAAAGAAATGTTCGCCAGTCCCGGATTTGTCATCACTTGGCAACCGACCAGAGTGCAGGTCGGCAAGTCTGGCGAGATGGCGTGGGTGAGCGGCACGTACGAATCGACGATGAACGACGCGAGCGGCAAGCCAATCAATGATCGCGGGAAATACCTCGAGGTCTGGGAAAAACAAACCGATGGAAATTGGAAATGTGCCGCCGACATGTGGAACTCCGATCTCGCAGCCTCCGCGTCCGCACCTTAGAAAAATAGCCAGTCGGCTTTGTTGCTTTGCCCGGACCTGAAGACCGACAGCTTCACTGTAAAAAGCGAAACAGCATCTGAATGAACTGGGAAATGCTCACCGCGATCGGCCAACTCGCCACGGTCTGTGTCGGAGTTCCTTCGATTATTTACTTCGCAATCCAGTTACGTGAACAGACCAGGGAACGCCGTCAGTCGGCCGTGAATGCTCTCACTGTGCAATGGGGTGACTTAACCAAGGCGTTGCACGAAAACCCCGAATTTACGGCGCTGTTTCTGCGCGGTGTTCACTCGTTCCATGATCTGGACGCCGTGTCCAAGCTCCGCTTCAGCGCGTTTCAAAACCGGTTCTTCAAGAATTTTGAGGGTATGTATTACTCGCGCCGCGAAGGCATTCTTACTCTGGATCTCTGGAGTGAGATCGAACGGACCATGAGCGACTTCCTGGCCTATGATGGCGTGCGCCAATGGTGGGAAACGCGAAAACACTGGCATACGGAAGGGTTTGTTTCTGTCGTAGACGAGATGATAGCCAGGGTCGAAAAGCCGACGGCCTATTCGACTTATGACCTGAAGCAGGTCGTGCTGCCTAAAGACAGCTAATGAGCGAAACTCGAGAATGGCCGCGAACTGCTGTCGTAGGCGCAGGCGCGGTAGGTGGGTATTTCGGCGGAATGTTTGCTCGTGCTGGCGCGCCGACTGTTTTCATCGGGCGAAAACACTTCGCTGACGCAGTTAACTCGAAAGGTCTTGTTCTCGATAAATCAGAAGGCCAGGAACGAATTGCGATCGAGGCCACAGTCGAGATGAACGGTGTTCGAGATTGTCCACTCATTCTTTTATGCGTCAAAGCCAACGATACATCGGCGACGGCAAGACAAATGGCGCCATTCGTTAGGCCGGATGCCACAGTGGTTTGTTTG
>DATDAJ010000295.1:0-4498 GCA_036525475.1 Candidatus Udaeobacter sp. | reverse complement strand
ATCGCATCGAGTTTGCTTTGCTGATCAGCGTTCAGTATTGGCCGAATTTGCGACAGTGTGCTGTTCATCACTGTATGCATCTTCTGCATCGCCTCCTGATGAATGGCGGCGATTTGCGGTTTGGCCGCATCCACGATTGGCTGGACCTTCGTCTGTTGATCAGCGGTGAGGTCCAACTTTTCAGTGAGCCCCTTCAGGCCGAACGCGTGGCCATGCCAGTGTCGGCCGCCATGGCCCGCTTGTGCCTGCACAACGACAAAGCCCCCAAGCGCGATCGCACCGGCGGCTGTAAGTGCTAATAGGTTTCTTTTCATAGTTGGTTTCATTGTTTTTCTGCAAAGCGCTCTTCGCGCCTTTGAAAGACATGACCGAGCGCGCAGCAGAGCGGTTACAATATTTTTTTAGACGCGACCGTGCCAAGCGGCAGGTGCTTGGCACGAGCACCTCTACGCGAGAAGTTGTAACCAAAGCGCAGCCGAACCGGTCATGGTTAATGGTGTGGATGCGCTCTCGATCACATGGATGATTCTGACGCAAGCGCGCTGGTTAAAGCTGCGCTTCAAAACGATGACGACGCAGCTCGCGCGCTTGTGCGACGACTTTATCCGTTGGTTGCCAAAATCGTACGCGCGCATCGGCCCCGTCGAACCCCGGAGGAAGACCTCTGCCAAATGATTTTCATTAAAGTATTTCAAAAGCTGTCGCAGTTTTCGGGCAACGTGCCGCTGGAACACTGGGTCTCGCGCGTTGCGGTCAATACTTGTCTCAACCAAATCGAATCGGAAAAGGTAAGGCCGGAAGTGCGGCATGCTGACTTGAGTGTGGAAGAGCAAGCGGTGGTGGAAAATCTGGCAAGCTCCAGCGAGGAACTGGCGCCGGATCAGCGGTTCGCTTCGCGTCAACTGGTGGAGCATCTATTGGGTGCACTGAAGCCGGTCGAGCGGCTGGCAATCGATTTGTTATATTTGCAGGGACGCAGCGTGGAAGAAATACGCAAGATCACCGGCTGGAGCGCGGCGCTCATTAAGGTGCGAGCATTTCGAGCCCGGCAGAAAATGAAACTACAGCTCGCGAAAATTTCGGAAAAAGAAAAGCGATGAAAAACGAACAGATCAATCGGTTGCTGCAATCCGCGGCGCAGGCGGACGAAGAGGTTCCGGCGGCAATGCCGTTTGGATTCGATACTCGCGTGGTCGCGCTGTGGCGCGCTGGCGCGCCAAAGGCGAATGGCGTCATGCAACTGCTCCGACGCGTGGCCGTATTGTCGATAGCCGTAATCGTCGTATCGACAATCGCGGCAATTCGCGAAGCAAATCAGGGCCGCGAAATTCGCGAATCGATCGCGAATGAATTCGCCATCGCGGATTCGGCCATCCAGGATGAGTTTTGAAATGAATCAGGCGTTGCAATGGAAACTCATCGCGGGCTTCCTTCTCGTGTTTGTCGCGGGTGGAATCACCGGCGCGTTCGTTGGGGGATCATATGCGCGGCATCATTTCTTTGAATTGCATCATCCCGAGCGGATCGGCGGACGCATGAAAGAAAGGCTCCGCGCCGAACTCAATCTGACCCCGGAACAACTCGCCAAAATTTCGCCGATCATCGACACGACAACTGCTCAACTGCGAGATATTCGGAGAGATACGGGTCAACGAGTTCGCCGGATCATTGGCGATGCGCATCGCCAGATGGGTGCCGAACTGACTGACGAACAGCGTCAAAAGCTGAAGCAAATAGAAGAGCGACATCGGCATTGGCGACATCATCGCTTCCGTGAACGTTCGGCGGAACCCCCGTCGCCCACGCCTTAGTGACGCAGGCAATCCTGCCTGCGAGTGTTCAATCTGCCAGCCGGAAAGTAGTTGCCGACAGGACTGTCTGCGTCACGCGCCTTGGAAGCGCACCCCGTTTTCGAAAAGAATTCGTTCCCGCTCCACGTCTGCGCCACGGCTGAGAAAAAGGTCGCGTATTTCAGGGGTGTAATAGCCGCCGTTGTAGGAGGGATTGAGTCCAAAAAAGATTCTTCCGCCCGGCGCCAGATGATGCTGTAAATCGCGTAGAAAAAAATCCCATTCCGGTGTTCCCCAGCGTTTTTTAGCAGGATGATAGAGGTAAAAATTCGCAGAGAAGGCCGTGATCCAATCGAATTGTTGACCGAGGTCCGGCAGCGGCTCGAAAGCGTCAATCTTATAAACGACGCGTTGCACTCCAAACAACTCCAGTAGTTCGCCGAACAACGGAACGCGATCGATGTCGAGGCCGATGACGGAATGGCCCAGATTCTTCAGGATGAACAAGAAGAATCCGCCTCCGCAACCGAGATCCAAAACACGCCTTGGCTCCGAGCGATGAAGATTCAAATCCTGCACGCGTTCACGATTCAATCGCAACCACGGCTCGATATTTGCGTATTTAGCGTAGCCCGCAGTGGAATGGGCGTATCGCTGCTGGATTTCACGTGCGCGATCCAAGTCGACCTGCACAAGCATTGGCTGGAGCGGCACGGGAAAAATCGAGCGTTGCGCCCTGCGCCAGCCGCGCCGGTAGGTTAGTGGGTCGGTGAACTTCAGGATCTTGCGAGACAGTTTCATTCTGGAAAATCGATCAACTGTACGGCAACCGCTCCGGTTGCCAACGGCGGCGGCAGGCGTGCGCCTGCCCTACAAACTATCCCTGATTTCGCGCAGAAGCTGCGGGCCGCGGTAAACGAGGCCGGTGTAAAGCTGAATCAGTTGTGCGCCGGCTTGAAATTTTTCCCGCGCCGATTCTGCGTCGAAAATTCCGCCGGAAGCGATCACTGGAATTGTAGATCGAGCACTAATTTCACGCACCAATGCGGTCGATTTTTCTCGGAGTGGCGCTCCACTCAAGCCGCCCGCTTGATCCAGTTGCGGCGCAATAGAAGAGTGATCCAGTGTGGTGTTCGTGGCGATGACTCCTGAAACGCCGTTCTCTTCACACACAGCGAGAATGGCTGTCAGTTCGGCGTCTGACACGTCCGGCGAAATTTTCACAACCAACGGTTTTGGAGCTGTTCCTGCTTCATCGCCGATGGCGTGCAGTAACTCCGAAAGCCTTTCAGGCTCCTGCAACTCGCGCAAACCGGGTGTATTTGGCGAGCTGATATTCAACGTGATGTAATCGGCAAAATCCCGCAGCATGCGAAACGAGTAAAGGTAATCGTCTGTCGCTTGTTCGAGCGGCGTTACTCTCGACTTGCCGATGTTGATTCCCACTGGAACGGCCGGCCATCGGCCACTTTCACGCAGCGCTCGCAATCGCTGCGCAATAACATCCGCGCCGTCGTTGTTGAAACCGAGCCGATTGATCAGCGCTTGTTGTTCCGGCAGTCGAAAAATGCGCGGCTTGGGGTTTCCAAGCTGCGCTTTTGCAGTCACCGTCCCAATCTCGATAAAACCGAACCCGAGCGCTGCCCACGCGGGAAGAGCAACACCGTTCTTGTCCAGTCCGGCCGCGAGTCCAATTGGGTTTGGGAAGGTTAGGCCAAATAAGCTGATCTTTTTCGAGGTGGGCTGAAAACGCCTGAGCGCGTGCAACGCAACATCGAAATACGACGCACGCCCAAGCAGTCTAATCGTAAGATGATGCGCGGTCTCAGGATCTAAAGAAAACAGCAGCGGCCTAACGAATCGCTCGTAGCTGTTCTTCATTTGAACCGCGGCCTCAACGCTTCAAGCCCGGAGGTCCTCATCACAGCCTGTGTCTTCTGAGCGAAGCGAAGAATCCCTGATCATTTCTGTGCCAATTGTCACGAAGAAAACCGAAATGTTACGCTTCGCTCAACATGACAGCGCTGTTGTTTCGATTAATTGCAGCGTCATTTTCCGATGCAAAATTGGCTGAACACCGAGTCGAGAATCTGTTCCACATCCACAACGCCAATGACTTCGCCGACTGCGCGCAGCGCTTGATCAAGATCAATCGCAGCGTACTCGCCGGACAGTCCGTCGCCTAACGCCCTGCGGGCGCGATTGCACGATTCCAAGGCGCGGCGGAGACAATCGCGATGACGAGTATTGATCGCGATCGCACTCTCCGGTCTCAGATTCTGCTGGCGAATGCGTGCCAGGATTTCCTCTTTCAGTTGCGGCAGTCCGCCTCCGGTTACGCACGAAATTCGCAATGCCGGGAAATCCTTCCAGTCTTTGTCCTCGGGCAAATCACTTTTATTCAAGACAACAATTTCGTTCGGATCGCTAGCGGCTCCGTTGAAATGCGCGGGCTTCGGCGAATTGCGGTCAGCGATGTGCAGCCGCAAATCAGCTAGCTGCAGCGATTTTTGTGTGCGCTCGATTCCCGCACGCTCCAGTTCGTTTTCCGAAGCGCGCAAGCCCGCGGTGTCGACCAACCGAAACGGCACACCGTCCAGATTAACCGTTTCCTCTATTGTATCGCGCGTCGTGCCGTGCGTGTCGCTGACGATCACGCGATCGTAGCCAAGCAGGCGATTGAGCAAACTCGATTTGCCGGCGTTGGT
>DATDAJ010000294.1:0-3729 GCA_036525475.1 Candidatus Udaeobacter sp. | reverse complement strand
CCCGGGCAATGCAAGATTGGAATCATGCCGGGGTACATTCACAAGCCCGGCAATATTGGCGTGATCTCCCGTTCTGGAACACTGACCTACGAAGCGGTGTGGCAGTTGACGTCCCGCGGTTATGGACAATCAACTTGCATCGGGATTGGCGGCGATCCGATTCACGGTCTGTCGCACCTCGACTGCGTGAAATTTTTCAATGAGGATCCGGGCACAGACGCGATGATCTTGATCGGGGAAATCGGCGGGTCCGCCGAAGAAGCGGCCGCCGAATGGATCAACGCGAACTGCAAGAAGCCGGTGGCAGCATTCATCGCGGGAAAAACCGCTCCGCCAGGGCGGCGGATGGGTCATGCAGGCGCGATCGTTTCCGGCGGAAAGGGAACTGCCGCGGGAAAGATTGAAGCGCTGGAAGCTGCGGGGATCGCCGTAGCGGAAACCCCGGCTGCAATCGCCGACACGCTCATATCGAGGATCAAGAGTTCCGCGTAATCGGACCCGGAGTTCGCGATAGGCATCAACCCAGGTCGGCGCCCTCGGCTACAGCGTGCTGCTTGTGAAACAAAGGGCGACAGATTAAACAACGGCACGCTATGAACACATTCGCACTTATCGCAATCACCTGGATCGGTAAAGAATACCGAGTCTTTGGGCTGGACTGGAGCTATCTCGTTATCATTGGCCTGATCGGGAACGCCACGTTTTCGATGCGCTTCCTTGTGCAATGGATCGCCTCAGAGCGGCAGGGCGAAAGTGTCATCCCAGTTTCGTTTTGGTATTGGAGCATCGCCGGAAGCGTGATCATGTGCCTCTACTTCATCTTCAAGCGCGACCCAGTCGGCATCCTCGCTTATCTTCCTAATTCGCTGATCTACATTCGAAATCTGATGTTGATCCGAAAGGGCGGTTCCCCTCCCACCGCTGCCGCGCCTTCGCAGCATCCCCGCGAGATGGGTTGACGGAATTATTCGCCGGTTTGTTTCGGATTTTGAGATTCGGATTTCGGACTTTCTCCCGCAGATAGATTTGCTGCCTTCCAATCCATCGCCATACGAATCCGTGCACGGCCGCTGGGATGATCGTAAAAGATGAATTCTTCGAGCGGCGTCGGGTTGAGCTTGCGATAAGCGCCAAGTTTAAGCGCCACCTCTGCCATCCCATCGGGCTCACGTGCGGTGTTGATCCCAAAAGCGTCCGCTTCACGCTCGGTGACGCGCACCACGGTGTTGAGAAACGGCGTGGCGAGAAAAAGAAGTGTGCAAAAAATCAACGCCAGCAGCGGAAGCCCGGCTGGATCGGCAATACCGCGCACGTCCCATTTGTCGCCTCGGCGCCTGATAGCCGTATCAAACGCAATTCGAGTGAGCGCGAATCCGATGAGTATGAAAACTCCGAGGTAGGTCAGCAACTTCGCGCCATGATTTAGAACGTAATGGCCCATCTCGTGCGCCATCACCAATCGTATCTCCGGGAGTGTGCATTGCTCGAGCAGATTGTCATTGAGCGCGATTCGCGTCGTGCCGAGGAATCCTGACACATTAGCGCTCACACGCGTCGTCTGCCGCGAGGCATCCACTTCGAAGACCTGTTTTACCGGGATTTCATTCGCTCGCGCCATCGCGAGAATGGACTCGCTGATTTCAGGTTTTGTAAGCGGTTTATACGTGTTGAAGAGGGGCTCAATGAATACGGGTGCGAGGAAGACCAAAACAAACGAGAAAGCAACAGCGATGGCAGTTCCCCAGATCCACCATGTTTTCGGTGCTCGCCGGAACACAGCGTATAGCACGATGAAAAAGATCGTGCCGGCGATGAGCGCAATCGCAAGACCAATCAACTGCTCCCGAAACCACGTCGCGAAACTCTGTGTGGCGAGTCCGTATTGATGCTCGCGAAAGAAGTGCTCGTAAACGTTGAGCGGAAAGCTCAAGACAAAAACGAGCAGCAAATACAGCACGCTGTAACAAGCGATCCGTGGCGTTTTGTATCTCGTTAATCGTTCCGAGAAATCGCGTAGCCGCGCTGAAATCCGCGAGGACAGCAGCAGAATTGATATGGCGGCGGCCACAAGATAATTCCACAGAATCAACCAGTAACCGCCTTCAAAGTAGGCATCTGATTTTTCGCGCTTGTCTTGCGGCACACTGTTCAACCACGCCCGTGTCGCCGCAGCGGGATCAACGGGCGTGGGCTGTTGCAGGGTGGCCGACTCGTTGCCAGAGCCGCTGGTTTTGTCCGCAGTGGCGCCTGATGTGGCACTTTGAATTGGAGTCTGCGCGTAAGTTTCGTCAGATAAGACTGACATCGATGAGATCACCGCCGCGGTGACGATCGCAACTGGAAGCAAAAATTTCTTCACGGGCAGGACGTATAACACGGTGACGTAAGCAGACCGCATTCCGCTGTAAAGCTTGACAGTTACCTCCTCATTAGGCTGGACTAGCCGCCGCCGAGGATGGTAAAGAAACAACATGAAAGCGTCCGTGTCGGAGTTGCTGATTTGCGCACTCGCGTTGGGAATGATTTTCGTCGGCAGTTCAAATGCCCAAACACCTTCGGCAGACGCCGCGCGGTACGGCCCTTACCCCACCTATTATAAGGAAATCATTATGGTGTGGCTCAACAAGCAATTGATCGATCCGGATAGCGCACGCATTGAGTGGAACGAAGAACCAAAACCATCCGATGTGGGCAAGGGCAGCGAAGCTGTGTCCGGTTATCTCGTTAATTTCACTGTGAACGCACGAAATCGTTTCGGCGCTTACACAGGCAAGCAAAAACATTCTGTGCTCATCCGTAACGGCGAAGTAATCAAGAGCATGGGGTTCGGTTATTAAACGAAGATGAAAAAAATTAAATTAAGTTCTAAGCGGAAATCATCCGGACAAGTTGTTGTTCTGCTCATCATTGTGCTGGCGTTGCTTGGTGGCGCCTGGTGGTGGCTTAATTCCAACAAAGAGAGTGCGGCCAAAGAAGGAACAGCATTTGCCAAGGAAGCGATCCAGAAAATCGGCGTCCAGCACGACGTTAATTTCTTTAACTCGCGGCTCAGCCCTCGGGCGCGCATGAATTTTCCGGGTTCGGCGCAACAGGAGTTCATGAACGAGATTGTGAAGCTCGGGGCCCCTGTTCGGCCGGTGGACGTTCAGGGAAAGATTGAATTCAATTCACAATTCTTCGAGCCCCACGGGTCTTTCCATGCGCGCATATATTATCCAGCGAGATACGCCGATATGGACATCACGGTCTCGCATCCAGTCGGCCGCTGGCAGATTGACGAGATCGCATTCATCCCGCAGCAGCAGCCCGGGCCTGGACCTGTACCCGAGGCTGCACCTCCGCCTCCAGCTGCGCCTGCACCGCAAGCTCCACCTGCATCTCCAGGTGAAGCTGCACCGCAAGCTCCGCCTGTATCTCCAGGTGCGCCTGCACCACAAGCTCCCCCTGCATCTACCGGTGCACCTGGAGCTGCAGGCTAAGAGAAGTCAGGCCTCGCTTCCGACAGGGAAGCGCCTACAGCAACAAGCGACCGAGCGAATCGAGACAAATCTGCGACCACGTCTCCATGGTTTCGCGGCGAGCGACCAATTCGTCTTTCGCAAGAAATGTCAGGCCGGTGATCATCGCTTCGCGCTTCTCCACCTTCGGTTCCGCCAATTTGAATACGTGAACGATGCCAAGATGCACACTGCCAACCTCGGTCGTGTCATCGTTTAGAAGTGCAACAAT
>DATDAJ010000293.1:0-4284 GCA_036525475.1 Candidatus Udaeobacter sp. | reverse complement strand
TGGGATAGACGAGGTAGGTTTGATTGGACAACAATCTCTTCGACGCCCGCACAAACCCGAGAGGGTAACAACTCGTTAGGTTTAATTTTTCTATTCTATGCTCGCCTCTGTGATACGAGGCAAATCGAAGGGTCAGGCGGGCCGCGCTCGTGCGAGGGATGTAGTCGACGCGCTCACGCGTTTTATCTGCGTCGGGCAAGACAACCTCGATTCGATAACGTGTCGAACGGGAGGTGTTCATGATCTCAACCGGGAAGGACACCTCGTCGCCCGCAAATGTTGGCTTGGCGGATTCGACCCTCAGGGTGACACCAGCAAGATTGGTCAGAGTATTGGGAATCGAGATTAGGAAAACCGAAGCTAGCAAAAACAACAGTAGGTAAATTGCCGCGCTGTTTTGACTCGACGCAGCGTACCACATGGCGCCAAGCACAAACAGTAGCGCTCCAAAACCTGCAGTTGGATAGGCCAGCGGAAATTTTCCTGCTTTCACGGGACCGGCACGGTGTGAAGCAAGTTATCGGCAAGGGTCAGTCCGCTTTGACCCGACTGTTCGAGATCGTGCCCTAGCCGATGCGCCATCACTGCCATTCCAACGGCTTGGATGTCTTCGGGAAGGAGCATGTCACGTCCGTGCATTAGCGCCCAAGCCTGCGAGGCATGAAGCAATGCCAGCCCTGCGCGTGGGGATAGGCCCGTGATGTGGCGTTGTCGAGACGCATCCAGCAGATCCTGCAGATAATCGAGCAAGGCGGGTGAAGCATGCACCTTTCGCACGTTATCTTGAATCTCCATCAATGTTTGTGGACTCATCACCGGTTTTAACTCCTTAAGCATTGAGCGGCGATCCATTCCGAGCAGCATAGCGCGCTCGCTGGTGCGATCCGGCACGCCCAGCTCGATCCGCATTAGAAAGCGGTCAAGCTGCGATTCTGGCAGCGGAAAGGTGCCGACTGCGTGTTGCGGATTCTGTGTCGCGACCACAAAAAACGGTTCGGGCAAATCATAGGTCATGCCATCAACAGAGATGCGCTGTTCTTCCATTGCTTCAAGCAGCGCGCTTTGCGTCTTCGCCGTCGCGCGATTGACCTCGTCGATCAGGACGACTTGCGAAAACAGCGGGCCGCGATGAAACACGAACCGTTGTTCGGTCCGATTGAAAATGGAATTACCGAGTATATCGGCAGGCAACAGATCACTCGTAAATTGAATTCGCTGGAATGCCAGGGCTAGCGAGCGCGCTAGTGCCTGGGATAGCGTTGTTTTCCCAACCCCGGGAATATCTTCAATTAGAAGGTGACCGCGCGCGAGCAAACAGGCGACAGCCAGCTTTACCGCCTGGTTTTTGCCAACAATGACTTCACAAATTTGTTTCGTGAAAGCCTCAACATGATCGGTCACGGCGGGATGATCTGTTCGAGCAATGTCTTTCGCAAACACGGTGCGGGGGGAATGAGTTCCCAGCCTGTCACTTTTGCTGGTGCTCTTGTTTCGTCCCTGAATCTGATAAATCAAGTTTTTCTGCGGATTTTCGCGGGCGTCTTGTCGTCTTGACTGCGTTCGGTGCGCCCGGTTGATCAATATTCACCGAAGACGACCTCGATACCCGACTCTTGCCAGAATGAGTTTGAATAGGAGTAGGGGACGGATGGGCGTCGCGATAACATTTCGTCATTAACCCAAGCACAAACGCCGCGGCAACGAACAAGGCTACTCGTCTCTCAGTCGGCGTGAGGCGAAACCTTTGCCTCACTTCATCGAACTTGAATCGCCGGCTCTTTTTAACCACAAAGTAACTTCGGCTTCCAGCCGGAATTGTCGTGCAGGCTTCCCAGCCTGCACATCCCGAAACAGGCAAGGATGCCTGTTCGACCAGAAAGGCGCGATGCCTCTGTTACGGCCCAAAGGGCGAGACGAAACATTCGGGCGAGCAACGAAAACCCGTCACGAACGTGCGACAATTTCTGCTGCATCTAGTGCTGTTCCTTTTGCCGCGGCCGAACCAAAACCGAACGATAGTGTTTCCTGATGTTGGAATCGTAGAAGCGCGCTTTTGATTCCGCCGACATCAGGTCGCGATACACCGAAAGCGGGATATCGAAATACCGATAAACTGCGCCGTTAACGAATTCGATTTCGAGAATGTGACGCCGTTTGCTGTAGCCAACCTTTGCGATCGCGCTCGATTGCACCGGTTCGCGGGGAATATGTGAAACGATATGACTTGGGGTCGGTGACGGCTCTGCCCACGTGACAACGACAAGGGCAGTTGAAATGCAAAAAGCCAATAAGATCCGTTGCACCGCGATCGGTCTTACGCGATTGCCGGCATTCTGTCGATGCTAGGTGCAGGCAGATTCGGTGCGTACTGCCGACCTAGCACACATGCGCCTGCGAGTCGCCTCTCCCTTGGCAAGGGAAAGGGGAGGGTGAGGGATCCGCGACTGGCCGAGCACGGTCGGATCTCCCCTGGAGAAATTTTGAATCAGGAAGCTAGGAAGGTGGAACGCGTTGTCCCAACGCGTTGAGTCGGGTCCGCTGCCGTCGGCTTGGGGACAAGCCGACCCACCTGCAGATTTTCCTGCGTTCCTAATTAGCGCCGGCTCTATTGTCCGAGCGGCGTGGTCACTTCCGTTCCAGACGGCGGTTTAAACTCAAAAGTGGACGGAGGAATCGCCGCACGCGTCTGGTTAGAATACGCGGTGACAATCCGGTCGCCGTTCGGCAACAACATATCCGTGCGTTCGACTCGAAACTCGCTGTTGATTCGCAGATCAAGCTTTTGAAACACTCGTTTCATGGCAGCGGTGCGCGGCAGCAGTTGCAGCTCGTTTCCGTTTTCGGTCTTTGCCGCAGTGACGTTGAAGCTGGTTTCGATGTTTTCCAGATTCAGCGCGGAATTGATCGCCGCCACCGTGGCATCCAGCGGCGAACCCTTGCCTAACGGGTAACGCTCGGCCGATTTGAAGTTCGGATAATAAATCCACAGCTCGCGGCCATTGCTCACTGTGACGCTGGGCGAACTACCTTTTACTTCGCGCCGGAACTTGTTAGGCGGCTGAAATGAAACTGTGCCCGAGCTCAGGATCGGATTCTTCATCAGTCGAATTACTCGTCGTTCCTGAAAATCAGCTTGCGTCGACCGGTTCTGTCGAATTGCTGCAAGCAGATTCTTGAGCTCACTGTCAGAAATAGGGGCGCTCGTTGCGACGGACGCCAGCGCGACAGCAAGTAAGATCCAAGAGATTAAGGTGCGCACGCGCTCATCTTATTCGGCTGGGCAAAATTCTCAAAGCGGGGTGCTGACGCTGCTCGTGTCGAACGCCGTTTTTTTCGAAGCGAAGGGAAACGTGAACGCTCCTTATTCTGATTCAGGATCTTCGCGTATTCGGTTCGCGGCAGATTTGGCTAGCCATTCCCTGGCTTTTTGTCGCAATTCGGCGGCGCTATGCAGAGCGAGCTTCTCCTTCATGCGCATCTGGTGTGTCTCAATCGTTTTGACGCTTACATGCAATTCGCTCGCTAATTCCGAAACGCTCACGCCTCTGCCGATAAAAGAGAAAATCTCCAGCTCACGATCGCTCAGGTTGTTGATGTCGGAGCTACGAGAATTTTTACCGCCCGCCACGAAGTTGCTTAGGATCAGGGGCAACACGCTTGCACCCACGTAGGGGTGCCCGGTCAAGATTTTGTCGAACGCCCTAATGAGTTCGGGAGCGTCCTCGATGGTCAAGCATGCTCGCGCACCCGCCCGGAACAGGCGTTGAGCCGAGAACGCATCAGCGTGCTCGGAAAGGGCAAGGATTGCCGCGCCCGGATTCAGGCTCCGGAATTCTTTGATCAACTGTATCCCGTCAGCGCCGCAGAGCCTCAATCCAACCACAACCAAATGCGGTTTGTGACGCAGGAACAATTCGCGGGCTAAAGGCGCTTCGCCCGTTTCGCCGCACACCACAAATTGCACGCTTCTCGCAATCAAGGAGAGCACACCGGCTCGAACAAAACCTATTCGGTGAACAACGAGCACTTTTGCTTTTGTCGGGCCTTTCCCTGACACGTCGTCAGGCTCTTCCGTCAGAGACTTTTTTGATCCGTACACAGACCTCTTGTCTGGCCATTCTTTTTCTCGGGTGTTGCGTCGGGCATTCAACGCGCGTGCAGCGTGCCGTCTGGTTTTGCGATGCTGCATATCCTCGTGCCTAAGCGGTTTGTCCTAAGTTGCAGCCGTTTTGTAGGGCGAAGTCCGACAGAATCCAAGCCAAAAATTCAGGGATTTACCCTGAC
>DATDAJ010000292.1:0-11690 GCA_036525475.1 Candidatus Udaeobacter sp. | reverse complement strand
GTTCGCTGTTTTCGATCGATTTGGCGATGTGGAGACGTTCGGCACCGGCGAACTCGGATTGTATTACCAGGACACGCGATTTTTATCCCGGCTGACTTTGAAGCTCGGAAAGGACCGGCCTCTGCTGCTGAGCTCTACCGTCCGGGAGGACAACGCCGTTCTTGCCGTAGACGCTACTAACCCCGACGTCTGGCGCGACAGCGAGTTAGTAGTTCCAAGAGGAACGATACACGTATTTCGCTCAAAGATTTTGTGGGACAAAGCCTGTCACGAGCGGCTTCGCATTCATAACTACGGACGCGTAGCTGTCGATTTTGTTTTGTCGATCGAGTTCGATGCCGACTTTGCCGATATTTTCGAACTGCGTGGCATGCATCGGGAGCGTCATGGTCGTCGCTTGGAACCTGAGATCACTGACGATGGGCTGGTGCTCGCGTATGAGGGATTGGATCAACGGTTTCGCCGGACGCGGATTGTGTTCGACCCGAAGCCATCTCGTGTGACCAAGTCTATTGTCAGCTGCCAGGTCCACTTGGAGCCCGGCGAGAATGCCAATTATCAATGGGCCATTGCATGCGAGGTGGACGGCGATTCGCATGGCGAGAGCGGGTCATACGAAAAGATCATGCACGACGCAACCACTGCGCTCGAACGCACCCGCGCTAAGGAACCGCAGATTTTCGCTGACAACGAACAATTCAACGACTGGCTGAACCGTTCGCTGGCCGATCTCCACATGATGCGAACCGAGACGCGCTACGGCCCCTATCCTTACGCTGGTGTTCCCTGGTTCAGCACCGTGTTCGGGCGCGACGGAATCATCACGGCGTTACAATGTTTGTGGTTCGATCCTTCGATCGCGCGCGGCGTCCTGGCGTATCTCGCCGCTAATCAGGCCGACGCTGAGAAACCCGAGGAAGACGCGCAACCCGGAAAGGTGCTGCATGAGTTCCGTGACGATGAAATGTCCGTCTTGGGCGAGGTGCCGTTCAGGCGCTACTACGGGAGCATCGACGCGACGCCGCTTTTTGTGATGTTAGCAGGCGCATATTACAAGCGCACGGGTGACCGCGCTTTTGTGGAGTCGATTTGGTCGAACGTCCAGCGCGCGCTTGAGTGGATCGACCGCTATGGCGACGCAGACGGTGACGGTTTCGTCGAATACACCCGCAGGTCGAAACACGGGCTCATTCATCAGGGCTGGAAAGATTCACAAGATTCGGTCTTCCACAGCGACGGCGCCCTCGCCGAGGCGCCCATCGCGCTGTGCGAAGTGCAGAGTTATGTATTTGCCGCGAAGCTCGCTGCCAGCGAGTTGGCTGTGCTTTTAGGGGATGGCGCAGCCGCGCAGGAGCTGAAAAACCAGGCTGAGAGCTTGCGTCGGCGATTCGAGGATATCTTCTGGTGTGAAGACCTTTCCACATACGCCCTGGCGTTGGACGGCAGCAAGCGGCCCTGCAGGGTGCGAACGTCGAATGCTGGTCATTGTCTTTTCGCGGGGATCGCGACGGAGGAACACGCGCGGCGCGTTGCGACCACGCTGACCGATGAAACATCCTTTTCCGGATGGGGAATTCGCACGGTAGCCAGCAATGAGGCGCGCTACAATCCCATGTCATATCACAATGGTTCGATTTGGCCGCACGATAATTCCCTGATCGCCGCAGGGTTTGCCAGGTACGACCTGCAGGGGTCGGTTGCCATGGTGCTCGCTGGTATGATGGACGCGAGCTTCTTCTTCGATTTACATCGGCTTCCGGAACTATTTTGCGGCTTTCCACGACGGCCCGGTGAAGCGCCCACATTGTATCCAGTTGCCTGCGCTCCGCAGGCGTGGGCCTCTGGTGCTGTATTTCTTGTGGTGCAAGCGTGTCTCGGGCTCGATGTGTTTGCTCCAGAACGAAGGCTTGTGTTTTCGAAGCCATTCCTGCCGCAATTTCTTCCCCAAGTCAGCATTCGTGATCTGAAAGTGGGAGACGCAAGCGTTGATCTTTTACTCACGAGACACGACGAAGGAGATGTAGGCGTAAATGTTCTGCGACGGAACGGCATTCTTGACGTCGTGGTTTTGAAGTAAATGGCGGTGATTGCGCTTGTCGCCGCAGATGGCCGCAATATTGTGCGGTGATGAACGCCAGGGTGATCGTCATGCCAAAAGCCGCCGTGCTGGACCCGCAGGGAAACGCGGTGCGTGATGCGATGCGCCACTTGGGAATGCCGGAAGTGCGCAGCGTTCGAATCGGGAAATACATGGAGATCGAGATCGAAGGGCAAGACGGCGAGCTTGAATCGCGGCTGCACCAGCTTTGCCGCGATTTGCTGTCGAATCCGGTGATCGAAGATTATGAATTGTTGAAAGGCGAATCAGCAAATAACAAGATGAAGACTCAGAGGAACAGGAAGAGTTTATGAAAGCGCTGCGATATTTTTTCTGCGTGGTATTTCCGCCGCTTGCAGTGCTGATGACCGGACGCATCGCAAGTTTCTTTCTAAGCATCATTTTGACCTTGCTAGGTTGGATACCGGGAGTCATCCATGCGTGTCTCGTGGTCAACGATTACCACGCGGAGCAACGCGCGCGCGCGCATTAAAATCACCATGAACTTTGCCGTCATTCAGTTTCCCGGTTCCAACTGCGACCAGGATTGTGTCGCGGCGATTAATGGGCTTGATGGATTGCAAGCCGAATACGTTTGGCACAAGGAAACTTCCCTCGATAATTTCGATGCCATCGTATTGCCGGGTGGATTCGCGTACGGCGATTACCTTCGCTGCGGAGCGATCGCTCGTTTTTCGCCGATCATGAAGGCAGTGATCAGCGACGCGCGCGCCGGCAAGCTGGTGCTCGGAACGTGCAATGGATTTCAGGTTTTGTGCGAAGCCGATCTTTTGCCGGGCGCGCTGGTGCGGAACCGATCACTCCGGTTTGTTTGTGACATGGTCACTACGCGCGTTGAGGTAGATGATTCTCCATTCACCCACGGCTGTCCGAAAGGAACAGTCCTGCGCCTACCTGTGGCGCATGGCGAAGGTTGTTTTTTTGCTGACCCGCAAACGTTGCGTGAACTGAACAGCAATGAACAAGTGGTTCTGCGCTATGCGGACAACCAGGGCCAGGTGGTTCCGGAAGCAAATCCAAATGGCTCAATCGAGAACATCGCCGGCATTTGCAACCGGAAACGAAATATTTTCGGTCTGATGCCGCATCCTGATCGCGCCTCGGATCCGCGGCTCGGTAGCGCAGATGGCGCGAAAATTTTTCTCTCCATGATGGATACAATTCGCGCGACACGCTCCACTAACGGAGTCGAGCCCATCAAGCAGGTGGCGTGACTTCGCTACCTAGGGGAAAACCGTATAGCCTTGGCCTCTGGGGTGTTATGATCGTTACAGCGTTGTAGCGAAAACGAACACTACGTCGGATTATTGCCCCCAGATTCGCCTTATGAAAAGAGGTGGCATCGCTATTGCTCATAAAAGGTTGCGAAAACCAATTAAATCTATGCTCCTAGAAAAAACCTTACACATGAGCCAACCGGTGGCCGAGTGCAAAGCACGTCTGGCCAGTATTCAATCTTACCGTCGCCAGTTCCTGATGGTCACACGGGCGACCGTGACATCATCCAAGACGGTCGATTTCAGCTTTCGCGGACCCTTCGGTTTCGAGGCGCACACTGTGTTGCTGTCGATAGACGGCGATTCGCCGAACCAATATGCGTTCGAGTCCGTCGGCGGAAACATTTGCCTGATGGGCATCGTCGATTTCGCCGAGATCCGGCCGCAGTGTACCGAGGTCACACTCGCGGTTCACTACGAAATTAAAAACAAGCTTTTCGCCTGGCTGGACCGCCGTTTGCATTTTGTGGATAGCTTTGTGAATGCCGAACTGCGGAGTATCCGCGCGCATTTCGAGGGGATCAGGTCAAGCTATCTGGAGCGCCCGCGCGTCATGCCCGTCCTCCAGCCGGCTCACGCCTAACGAAGCGGCATTCGGTACGGGTTGAAATCATTCCTGATCGGGGGATTTAGGTCACTCGGGCCAGGCTATTCGCACGGCACGTTTGCGGTCGAGGCGAAGGATCTGGCCCGGGTGAAGGGTGACTTTGGCCTTGGGATCGCGGATTTTGGTTCCATCAATTTCCACGCTTCCCTGCTTGATGAGCCGGGAAACTTCGCTGTGCGATTTTTCTGACTGGAACACTTTTCGATACACGTCCGACACGACAGCGACGACTGTGAGGTCTTGTTGTTCAACGGGTGAAAACGCCGGCAGATCGGCGTTCTTCAAGTCGCGCTTGCTGAAGCGCGTGTTCCACTCATCCAGCGTTCGTTTCGCCGCATCTGCCGAGTGATAAGTTTGCACGATTTCGAACGCGAGTTGCTTCTTGGCCTCTAGCGGATGCGTGTCTCGCGGCGCTGAGCGTCGCAGGAGCAATTCGTAATACCGCGCCATCAGCTCATCCGAGATGCTCATCAGTTTTCCGAACATTTCTGAGGCGGAGTCGTTGATGGCGACGTAGTTACCCAGGCTTTTGCTCATTTTTTTGGAGCCGTCCAACCCTTCGAGAATCGGTAGCAGAAAAACGACCTGCTGCGGCATGTTCTCTTCTCGTTGAAAATCACGCCCGATAAGAATGTTGAAGAGTTGGTCTGTGCCCCCGAGTTCTACGTCCGCTTTCACCATCACCGAATCCCATCCCTGCATAATGGGATATTGAACTTCATGGGCGCGGATCGGGTGCTTTTCTTCGATTCGCGCTTTGAAATCTTCCCGCTGCAACAGCTGCTGCAACGTCACGCGGCTATTCAAGCGAATGACGTCTTCGAAAGACATGGCACGAAACCAATCACCATTGCAGACCGTTTCTGTGCGCTCGGGATCAAGAATCTTAAACGCCTGCTCGCGATAAGTCGCCGCGTTTGTAATCACTTCCTGATGCGTCAGGTGCGGCCGCGTAACGGACCGGCCGCTCGGGTCGCCGATCATTCCGGTAAAATCGCCGATGATGAGAATCGCCTGGTGCCCGAGGTCCTGAAACTGCCTCAGTTTGCGCAACACAATTGTGTGCCCAAGGTGAATATCCGATGTCGTCGGGTCCACCCCAAGCTTGACACGCAATGGCCGGCCCAGCGCAAGCTTTTCGCGCAGTTCGCTCTCATTGATGATCTGCGCAGAGCCTTGTTTCAACAAAGCAAGAGCTTCGTCCGGTTGCATGATCCGGTCACAGAATAGCGCAGCCGCGTCGCCCTGACGAGCGCTACTTGTTTTTGTTCAACAACTCACGCACCTGCTCGATCGTGAGCGGCTCGTTTTTTCTGCTGAGCGACTTCTGATTTGTGCCTTCGCCCAGAAATGGCCGATTACCTGCATACGCACGAGACGCGACCTTTTTCCCGGACTGAGGCGCGTCACGAACACCGCGGGCGGTCTGATTTGCGTAGGTAGCCTTGGAATTTGCAAGTGTTTGCTGTGACGAAACCTCGGAGGCGGTACGTCCGCCGCGGTAGGTCTTAGAATAAAACTGCGTTGTGGAAAAGTCTCGTGTTCCAGAATAATTCTTTGAGCTCGGTTTCTGGTGAACGTAAAACGCCCCGACGCTTGCACGTTTGTTGATGGACACCGAACCGTCCCCGCTAAATTTCTTGTTCTGCGCATCGTTCTGCAGCGCCATGTCCGGCTTGAGAAGCCGATCGACCAGTTTTTTCTCCTGGTCCTGAGCGCGTACGCAGCACAAAGCAGTTGTTAGCAGCAAACAGACTGTAAACGATGTTCGCACGGCGAGAGGCTGCCGGAACGAGTGTTCGTTTGTAAAGCAAATTCCCTCTTAAGTGATTGGCGCGTCCAGTTCGCCGGGACGGAAGGCTTTTTGTTGTTTTCGCCGTTGGGACGGCAGACAATGCGCGCATGGCTGAACACGTTTACAAGAAAATTGAGATCGTTGGCTCATCGCCAAACGGCATGGAGGACGCGGTCCAAAATGCCCTGGCGCGCGCTGGTAAGACGATTCGCAACATGCGGTGGTTCGAGGTGACCGAGACCCGCGGTTACATCGAGGACGGTAAAATCGAGCACTGGCAGGTGACTTTGAAGATCGGATTTACGCTGGAGGAGTAAAATCCCCGAGTGCGCTTGCCCGGTCAGCGATTCAATCGTTTACTTTAGCGCTGCAGCTCTTCCCGTTCCTGTGCCGATCGGTACAATTTGGCGGCACCGTAGATCAAGACCGCGGGCTTTAGTGCCATAAAAAGCAGACGAAGAAGTCCGGCAAGCACTCGACCCAGCGGCAGACGATTCAACACGTATCCAACCGCAAATGCATAGAAGAGAGACTGTGTCGGCTTTTCGCGCACGTACTCACCGGTTTCATTGACCACCGTTTCAACTCGGTCTTTCACCCATTGCATTCCGCGTTCGGGAAATTCAGCAACCATTTCAGGAGATAACTGATCCATGACGCTTATGATTCGCATTTTGAAGCCATCTTGCGCGCATCGAACTATCACCGCAAAGCAAGCCAGATCGAGCTTGCACCCGTGCGAGGTGGGAAATCAGGCAGCGGCAATGGCCGGTGGAATGCCGCGGCTCGACGTGTTTCTTTCAGGCAATAACGGGCCATCACTTTCAGCGCACGCTCCCCTAATGCAGAACAATTCGTCGAGACCAGAACGTGGGCGTCACGCTCCGCCACTGCAAGAGCGCTGATGAGCAAGTTTTCGAAATCGTCCTGGACCTGAAACGTTTTTCCTTCCGGGGAACGCGAAAAAGTCGGGGGGTCGAGGATGATCGCATCGAATTTTTCGCCTCTCCGGGCGAGCCGGGGCAGCACAGATCGGACGTCGTCCGTGATAAAGCGATGATCGATCGTTGATAGGTTGTTCAGCGCGAAATTTTCGCGTCCACGGGCGAGATATTTTTTGGAAAGGTCGATGTTGAAAGTGCCCGCGCCGGTACATGCCGCGTATACGGAAAAGGAACAAGTGTAAGCAAAACAATTCAGCAGTCGCTTTGGCGCGATATGACGCAGGTATCTGCGATTCTCCCGTTGGTCCAAAAACAAACCCGGCGAATAGCCTGTGCCGAAGTCTATGCCGAACCGCAGATACCATTCCGTTGCGACGGTCTGCAGACTCTCGCTGGGATCGCCAATGACCACGGCCGGTGATTCGCGACGCTCGCTTTTTGTCGGAATCAAACGCGCAAAGACGCGTCGCACCTGAAAGCCGACCGAATCCGCCCAGGTTTGGAGTTCTTCCAGCAGTCGTTCTCGGGCCAACACTCTTTTGAACGAGATCAGCACGTCGCTGCCGAAACGTTCGACCCAGCCATCCTCAATCGTGCAAAGCCGATGCGCGTCAGTGCCCTCTGCTTGGAAATCGCGGAGCAAGCGTGGATCAATCCATCCGGTAGTCATTTTGTTTCGGTGCTCCAACGGGATAGTTCGAAACCGGTATGGCGCAACGGATGGGTTGCCGGGAAATGTGATATTGCTACACTGCCGCCATCACGTTCGCGCCGCCGAGTCAACGGCCGCGTGTCGGCGGCGTAACTATGCAACAAGTCACCGTTCGTGTTCCCGCAAGCACTTCCAATCTCGGTCCTGGCTACGATTGTCTGGGCGTCGCGCTCCGACTTTATAACAGCGTCACGGTCGTCCGGTGCAAGACGTCTCGATCTTCTCATTTACAAATTGTGTCCGACGCGGCAGAACGATTTTTCAAGCAAACGCGGCGCCGCACGTTCTCGTTTTCGTGTTCAATTGTGGAGCGAGTGCCGCGGTGTCGCGGCCTGGGCAGCAGCGCCACGGTTCGCCTCGGCATCCTGCTTGGGCTGAACCACCTCAGTGGGAACCCGCTTGATCGATCAACCGTGTTCCGATTATGCGCCGGATTGGAAGGACATCCTGATAATGCTGCACCGGCCACCTTCGGCGGCTTCACTGTGGTGCAAAGTAGCGCCAGCGTCCCGCTTGCGCGGGGCAAGCGAGAGGCATGCCCTGCCGTTTATCGCTTCGACGTCGCGCCGCGCTTGTATTTTGTTCTGTTGGTCCCGGACCTCGAAATCGAAACCGCGCGCGCGCGAAGAATTTTGCCTTCAAAGATCTCACGCGTTGCCGCGGTAGAAAACTGTGCAAACGCTTGTGCAGTTACCGCGGCGTTTGCATCGCGGGATTACGAAAAAATGCGCGGCAGTTTTTGCGATAAACTTCATCAGCCGTTTCGCGCGAAACTGATTCACTTTCTTCGGCCTGTGATTGAGGCCGCTGAGCGAGCCGGCGCGCTCGGCGCGTTTCTTAGCGGAAGCGGATCCGCGATCGCGGCTGTTACACTCGAAGCGCCTCAAAAAATCGCAACTGCCATGGAACGCGCTGCGGCCGTGCCCGCTCACACGATTATCACACATGCTGACAACCGCGGTGCGCAGGTGTTGCCCATCCGCCGTCAGTCGTCCGGAATCGACGATTAACATGGGCCGCCGGCTTGAGCAGTTAGAAGAATTCGGGATCGACGTCGTCCTCGAACGCCGTCATGGCGCTCGTGCTTCCGTCCTGCGTGGGATCCTTTACGCGCTCTCGTTCGTCTACGACGGCCTGGTGCAACTCCGGCTTTACTTCTATCGCAAAAGAGTTTTTCGCGAACGTACGCTGGGATGTCTCGTGATCAGCATTGGCAATCTTACCGTCGGCGGTACGGGTAAAACGCCGATTGTGGAGAAGTTTGCCCGCGCTTTGCAGGCCGGAGGACGACGAGTGGCGATTCTTAGCCGTGGTTACAAAAGCGTCCCGCGGAAACGCGATTGGCGGAGCCGGTTTCGTGGAGATTCCGAACCTCCGCGGGTCGTTTCCGACGGAAAATCCCTGTTGCTCGATTCGCTAACCGCCGGCGATGAGCCTTACATGCTCGCCCATAACTTAAAAGATGTGATCGTACTCGTGGACAAAGACCGGGTGAAAAGCGGCCTGTTCGCCATCGATAAATGGCAGGTCGACACACTGCTGCTCGATGACGGATTTCAATATCTCCATTTAAAGCATCGGCTGGATATGGTGCTCGTGGATCGACAAGCGCCTTTTGGAAACGAGTTCCTGTTGCCCCGAGGCACATTGCGTGAGAGACCGCGCAATCTGCGCCGCGCCAGCTACATTTTCGTCACGAAAAACACCGGTGAACCTAATTTCGAGCTGATGCGACGAATCCGGCGTTACAATCGCACCGCGGAAGTTATCGAATGCGCGCACAAACCGCTTTACCTGCAGAATGTTTTCACCGGCGAACAATTGCCGCTCGAGGCTTTGCGCGACGCGTTCATCGGTTCGCTGTGCGCGATTGCTGCCCCTGAAAGTTTTGAGGGCGCGCTCGCCAAACTCGGCGCGCACGTCGATCTCGCGAAAAGCTACATCGATCATCATTATTACACCGAAGCGGAACTTATCAGCTTCATCAACCGTTGTATCCGCCGTGACTTGGCGATGATTGTCACCACCGAAAAAGACTCAGTGCGCATGCCGCGTCTGCCCGACGCGGATCTGAAAGTGCCGATTTATTTTCTGCGGGTGGAAATCGACATCCTGAGCGGGCACGAAAGCTGGGAACATTGCGTTGCCCGAATTTGCAAACCAAAGCCGGTGCTCCCGCCCGAGCGGTTCTTCGCCTAATGGGGTCTGCCCCGAAAAGGAGAAAGTCACTAAGAGTAAGAGAAAATTAGAACCTTTGCGTCCTTTGTGGACGTTGTGCGAGGTTAGAACGATGGCCAAGAAAGCGGAACTCATCGTCGACGATCGGAAGCTTCAGGTATCGAACCTGGACAAAGTTCTTTATCCGGAGTCGGGTTTCACCAAGTCCGACGTGATCGATTATTACATCCGGATAGCGCCGGTGCTTTTGCCGCACTTAAAGGACCGCCCGCTCACAATGAAGCGCTATCCAGATGGCGTGGAAGGTCAGTTTTTCTATGAGAAGAACTGCCCCGTGCATCGACCAAAATGGGTGCAAACGGCAAAGGTGTGGAGCGAGGGTAACCAACGGATCATGCATTATTGTCTCGCTAACGATCTGCCCACGCTCGTCTGGGCAGCGAACCTCGCCGATCTCGAGCTGCACACATCGTTGTCCCGCAAGAACAACGTCGAACGCCCAACAATGATGGTGTTCGATCTGGATCCGGGTGCGCCTGCAGACATCGTGCACTGCTGTCAGGTTGGGATCTGGCTGCGCGAGCTGCTGGACGGAATGAAATTGAAAGCATTCGCAAAAACGAGCGGCTCAAAAGGCTTACAAGTATATGTGCCGCTGAACACGGCGGTGACTTACGACCAGACCAAAGGTTTGTCGCGCTCGTTAGCCCAACGTCTCGAACGCGAACATCCTGATCGTGTCACGTCCAACATGTCCAAAGCTGTCCGCAAAGGAAAAGTGTTCGTCGATTGGAGCCAGAACGACGAACACAAAACCACCATTTGCGTTTATTCGTTACGCGCAAAAGAGGAACCAACCGTTTCCACGCCGGTTAGTTGGGCTGAAGTGGGGAATTGTTTAAAGAAGAAACGCGCCGACCTCTTAAAGTTTCGTTCCGATCAAGCGCTGGCGCGCGTCGAAAAACAGGGCGACCTGTTCGAGCTAGTGGAGGCGCTCAAACAAAAGCTGCCGAAAACATGGGACACATGATCGAATCAAAGCCAAAACGATCAATTGCTGCATGAACAATCACCTATGGTTTGATGCGATTGGATGGGTGGGAGCGGCAGTTCTGCTTGTGGCGTATGCAATGCTCTCCTCCAGGAAATGGGAAGGACACTCCTCTGCGTTTCAGTTCCTGAACATCGGCGGCAGCCTCCTTCTGGCTGCGAACACAATCTTTTATGGATCGTATCCCTCCACATTTGTGAACCTCATTTGGGCAGCCATTGCCATTTTCTCAATCGCCACTAGGAAGCGCGTTTCGTCTCGTTAGTTTAACCCAGAGCCGAGAGTTTCTTCTAAATGCGAAAGATCAACCTCAAAGAAGTTCCTGAGCAGGAAAAAAAATCGCCGAAAGGCAAGTTTGGCCGAATTACCAAGAACATTTCGATTGCGCTTGGGCGCGAACCGGAGTCGCTCGATCTGTCAAAGCGCCATCCGTTTGATCTCGCATTAGTCCGAATTCCCAAAGGCAAATTCCTTTGTCCCTATCACGCGCACGCGGCTGAATCGGAGCTTTACCTGGTGGTTTCCGGCCGCGGCAACGTGCGCGACAAGCATGGGATAACCGAAGTGGGACCTGGCGACGCATTTTTCTTTCAGCCAGGGGAAGCGCATCAGCTTTGGAATGCGAGTAATGAGGACTTTGTTTATTATGTGGTTGCCGATAATCCCCGTAGCGGCGGCGCAACGGGTGATTCCTGTTATTATCCCGACAGCGGCAAATGGGCCGTGACCACGGATGGGCACGAAGAAGTTATAGTGAAAGGAACTGAGACCGATTACTTCGATGGCGAAGAATGATTTGGGCAGGGGCGGTTCACCGAAGCGCCCGCGGGCGATTGAGGTCAATCGCCCGTACCTCGCGCGATGAAGAAGGTAAACGTCACGCAAATCAAAGAGGATCCCTGGCAATCGCCGGACGGAAAATACGTCGTCTCCTTTAAAGGAATTTCTGAAGCACTGGGACGCGAACCGGCCTCGCTCGACCTTTCCAAGCGGCACCCGTTTGATTT
>DATDAJ010000291.1:0-2679 GCA_036525475.1 Candidatus Udaeobacter sp. | reverse complement strand
AGTACGTTTCGGAATCATCGGCAGTTTGTCTGCGATTAACTCCCCGATCGCGAGGACGGAAAGTATCGCGACGGCTGTCGTTGATCCCATAAATGCAAGCGGGGAGCCGTGCAGATTCAACCAGCCGAAGTGCGCGCCCCATGCCACGACAGCGGGCGCGGTCAATGACCGCAACCCGGCCACAATTCCGATTCCAAAAGCGAGAACGAAAACGTAGTGCAATGTAATGCTTTCTATTCCGGCTTCGGTCTAAAGTAAGCTCTGTGCAACGGCACGAGAATGACCATTGAGAAATAAATCCAGCCGCTCCACTCGATTTGCGCTCTAGGCAGGTATATCGCGAGCACCAGCGAAACAAGTCCGACCCCGACTGGGATAGTCCAGCCGGTTACCTCATTAAACGTCATCGCTCGTTCTCGTGCATTCAACTGTAACGGCTCCCGCAATTGCCACGCACGCAAATTCAAGAACACCATCTCCAGAGCGATGGCGGTGAATCCCAATGCAAAGATCGCGAACAGAGCGCGCACCTGCGGTTCGGTATGGGCCCCCAGCACGTGACCGACGCGACCGCCGCTGACCAAAAACCACATGGAACTGAAAATCGCTTTGAGCGGATAGATGTAGATCAACATCGTGACAATCATTGCCCAGCTAATGAAGATCGACACACCGTCCTCCAGGCCATAACGCCGGCTCCACAACCAATGACCGCGCCAAAAGATTCCCAGCACAATGATGCTCGCCACAAACGCGGGGACATTTTTAAAAGCAGCGAGGAGCGTTTCGATATCGTCGGGGATTTGCTGCGTAGCGATCACGAGCATGGTGATTGCGAACGCGAATGCTGCATCGATGAAAGTTTCCAGCCGCGTCATCGCAATGCCGCGCAAGCGGAATCCGCCTAACCGCGGAAGCGCATCCAACTCCGGCGGCAAACCGGACGCGATTTCCTGTGCGCGCTGGTTCATCTGGCTGGCATAATAACGCAATCATCAGCTGTAGGGGAAGCTGCCAGCTTCCCTGCGGGCAGCGCGTTCAATTCTCGACAATTTTATGGACTCGGTCAGAATGTTGCAGTGATGACTCGCCGTGGGATTCAACGAATGCTGTCGTCTCTTGTGCCTGGCGCACTGTTGTTCTTATGGCCGATGGTGCTGTCTTCGGCCGCGACTTTAGATGCCCTAAAGCAATTAGAGATCACTTGCTACGTTCCGTCATATCTGACGCAAGGGCTCCGGTTGCAAAATGTCGAGATCACGTACGACGAGATCCAGGAGAACGAAGATCAGAACCATCCGTTGCCACTTTACTCAATCCAATATGGAAATGGCTGGAACGCGACATTCACCATCGAGTCAGCAAGAGAAGGCATCGGCGACCGCAACATCATGGCCGACGAGGAGAACGCGGAAGAAACTGAAATCAAATCGCCTTTCGGCCCCATGTATCTGATTTACCGGCCAAAGGGCAAAGATGGCCGCAAGGACGAGATCATTGCGAACTGGGTAAGCGACCCCAACATGAATGACGAAAAAGGCAAAGGCGCAGACTCGCATCCGGTCCTCGGCCGGTTTCATGGATTTTCTGCAACTGGAATTACGCTTACCGAGTTCACTAAGATCATTCAGTCACTTCACCCGATCGGGGGCGACAAGGCTCACGCGTCCACTTTGACCGCTAACGCGCCTGCAGTGGCAAAATCTCCGCTGAAGATTCACCCGAAAGTTTTCAACATGATCGATTGCTGGATCTCGGATTCGGAGAGTCCAGTCGCTACGGAAATCAATCTGAATGCGGTAGAGAAGAATGGAAACCAGTTCAATGAAGAGGGGCTGAAGCAAGATGGCGACTGGCTGGTTTATTCCGTGCCGGATACCGGCGGATTCATGCGCTACCGCGTGCTCGAGGCCAAAGGCAACCATTACAAAGTCGAGTATCAGGAAAACGGCGGCGGCACTCTTACGACAGCGTCCACAATCGAGTTCGAGATTGAGAAGCGACACATTCGCCGGAACGGCAGCCCGATGACGATTCGCGTGCTTCGGATGTCGTCTTACACTCAGAAATAGAACGCCGTTAGCCCCACAACTCGCGCACGGGCATTCCGATTTTTCCATGTCGATACGGAAGTCCGTGATCACGATCGTGGGCGAGGAGCAGGGGACCATCGAGATCAACCCAATCGGCGTTACTAGCGACAAGGCGAGCGGGAGCGATCGAGAGTGAGGTGCAGACCATGCAGCCGATCAGTATTTTGAAATTATTTTCGCGAGCGCGCTGATACAGGCAGAGCGCTTCTGTTAATCCGCCGGTTTTGTCGAGCTTAATGTTGATTGCTTCGTAGCGATTCTTGAGGCGCGGAAGATCCGCAGTCGTGTGGCAACTTTCATCGGCGCAGATGGGGATCGGATGTTCGAGCGTTTGGAGCGCCTCGTCAGCGTCGGCGGGAAATGGTTGTTCAATCAGCTCTACTCCGAGTTCTTTCAACGCGGAAATCGTCTTTCGGTAATGATGAGGTGACCACGATTCGTTGGCGTCGATCAGTAGGCGCGGGTTTGGTGCCGCTGCGCGCACAGCTTCGACACGCGCAAGATCGTCATCGTCGCCACAAAGTTTCAACTTGAGGATTGGCAAGTCGATAGCAGCCGCAGCGGCATCGTCCATCCTCGCCGGGGT
>DATDAJ010000290.1:0-2766 GCA_036525475.1 Candidatus Udaeobacter sp. | reverse complement strand
CCAAAGGAAATCCACGGCTTCCGCAATTCCTTTTTCACATTCTCTTCGGACATTACGTAATAGACGGTGCTTATGCGCGATTCGTCTTCCGCGATCAAATCCATGGCCGTGTCGATCGGATCTTTTCCGCGCATCTTGGCTACTTCCGCGAGCGTCTTGCCCGTTAGCGGCTTCAGCTTTTCTGACTTAAATCCCACTAACAAGATTTTGTCCGGCGAACCGGCCGCGAGATAAAGGTTTTCCCATTTGTCGCTGTCAACCTGTACTTCCGCTTTGATTTTCTCGCGCATAGCCGGGTCGCGCAGACGTTTGAACAATGCCGGATACCCGCCGTCTTCCGTCCACGGCGGCAGACACGCATCGAGGCCTGTGCCGGCGGCGGTGTATGTGTACATGTTGGCGCGAATCTTCAGTCCCTCGTTTTGCGCGTGTTCGATTCGCGCGAGCAGTTCGTCTACTTTCGGCCAATTCTTTTTACCGGCGGCTTTGATGTGGTAAAGCTCGGCCGGAATGTTCGCTTCGCGCGCGATGCGCAGCAGTTCGTCAAGCGCTTCGAACAGTTGATTTCCTTCGCTGCGCATATGCGAAATGTATTTGCCCTGGTATTTTGCCGCGACCTTGCACAGCTCGATCAGCTCTTCGGTTTTCGCGTAAAACGCCGGCGGATAAATCAGTGAAGTGCCGATCCCGAGTGCGCCCGCTTCCATTTCTTTCCGCACCAGTTCGCGCATTTCGTCGAGCTGCTCCGGCGTCGGCTGTTTATCTTCGTATCCGATTACGTATTCGCGAATCGTCGTCGCGCCGATGAATGACGCTACATTGCACGACACGCCGCGTTTTTCGAGATACTGCAGATATTCCGCCAGCGTATTCCACGGGATGTCGTATTTGATGTCGGTCTGCTCCCGAATTTTGTGCTCGCGCACACGATCGTTCACCGGCCCCATCGATTCACCTTCGCCCATGATCTCGGTCGTGACGCCTTGCCGGATTTCGCTTTGTGAGCGGCCATCCTGAATCAGCGACTCCGTTGACCAAGAAAGCATGTTGATGAACCCCGGTGCGACAGCGAGCCCCTTCGCATCGATGACCGTATTCGCTTTCGCCGATTTGAAATCGCCAATGCCTGCGATCCGATCACCCCGAATCACGACATCGGCCTGTCGCGGCTCGGCGCCGGTGCCGTCGTAAACTGTGCCGTTGCGGATGATCACATCAAAATTTCCATCGCGTGGCGACGGAAACGGCTGCTCTGCGAACATGGTGAACACAATTGTCAGGAACGCACCGATCCAAAAAAAATTTCGTTTCATTGGGAGGCTGACGGTAGCGAACACCGTTAATGATGCAAAAATGCTTTGGCGGACGCCGATATATCGCCACACCCCAAGAGGTTCCCTTGATTTCGCCAGCCCGGCGACCGATCAAGGCGTCGGATTCGAATCGTACAGTGAAAGTCTGAATACCTCGTGTTTCATGAGGAAACAACAGGCCAGACAGAGCCGCGTGAACGGCTCACTAATTGGAAAGGGAAATTCAACAAAGGGGGATATCTGATGAAAACGACACCGAAATCCAAGCGTCGCATTCCAGTATTGCTATCGATCCTTTGCGCAGGCCTCGTGGCAAGCTTTCTGGGGGGATGTGCAGAGAGTCCGTACGTGGCGTATAACACCGGTTATTATCCGGCCGGATATTATACGGGATACACATACGACTATAACGCATACCCGTATACCTACTACGGACCGGCCTCCGATACGGTCGTACGCTCAGGCGTCCGCTATAGCGATGCCTATGGTCCGCGCTACTACCGCACCAGGACCGTTTACGGCGACTGGTAATTTGCGACGCGCGGTGGCTAACGCATCGGCGCAATCCGCCTTTTGGGCGGCTGCGTCGATGCGTTAATTTTTTTTAGCTTGCGTTTGCGAAAGGCGTCTCGTCAAATGAGCGCCCCAAACGCGTGACAGCTAAACGAAAAAAGAATCGGCACCTAATTACGATCTTTTCGCTGATCGTCGCCGTGGCTTTTGCAATTCTACTCGGCGCGTGCGCCGATGGTTACTACGCGACTAATGGAATTCGCTCACCCGAGGCGCGCTATGATACCTATTACGCGCCGGATTATTATCCGTACTATCCTTGGGATGCTTACTATGGCGGTGCGTACTACTACGGCGAGTGAATCGCGGAGCGCGTTTCAGTTCCTCACCTCGAGATTTTCGAGTTTGTCGATGGCTTTGCGCATGTGGATGAGCGGATGGTCGGGATTGCTGCGCTCGAATTCGTCACGGTTGCGCCAGGCCCAATCGACGACTGCCGCTTTCTCGATCGGGTAACCGCCGTTGTTCGGGGCGCTTTCTTCTTCGAAGAACAATCTGACGGTTTTTGTAGAGGGTCTCTGTGAGACGCTGTTCATTGGATTGGCATCTGACACAGATGCCCTACAACTATTTGTCACTTGAGTATTGCCAGCTGCGAGGCGCTATTACGCAGCTCCAGTTGATCGCTGACTCGTTGGATTTTGGCATCCTGCTCTTTGATGTGCGCAATCAGAGCGGCGATTTCTTTCCGTTGTTGACCGAGAGTGGCTTTTAATTCCTGCACATTCTTGTGCTCTTTTAAAAACTCGTTGAGCAGCATAGCGTTCACGGCATCGTAGCGCACGGTCACCAGTTCGCCGGTCTTGTCGCACACGGTAAGTTCCGGGTTTACCTCGGCCACATCCTCGGCGATTAAGCCAAATTGGGGTGTGTTGGTGTT
>DATDAJ010000289.1:0-8562 GCA_036525475.1 Candidatus Udaeobacter sp. | reverse complement strand
CTAAACAATCTCGACGACTGGTACGAGTTTCACCAAGCGGTGCTAGCGTAAATTCCCTTTCGGCCGATTTGGAATGAGGCGGTCGTCGCGGTGACCCGTTTCGACAACTGCGTTGACGCAAACATATCGCGCATACAGCTTGCAGTGTGTCTGTGACGCAAACGAAAGACGGATCGAATTTTTGCAAAGCGTTTGTGACTTTTCAGCCCGGCGCAAATACGCTGTCGCAGCACTACTTTGTTTCGCCGGAGATTTTTGCTGAAGAGTTGCAGAAGATATTCGCGACCAACTGGGTGTTGGTGGGTCATCAAAGCCAGCTCGGCAAACCCGGCGACTATTTCCTTGCGGAAGTAGCCGGCGAAAGCTTGATCGTCGCGAAAGATCAACGCTCGACGATCCGCGCCTTTTACAACGTTTGCCGTCACCGCGGGGCGCAACTTTGCGAAGAGCAAAATGGACATGCGGCAGCGATTCAGTGCCCGTACCACGCGTGGACGTACGCGCTGGATGGGCGATTACTTGGCGCCCCGCACATGGATGAGACGCCGGGATTCAATAAGGCTGAATACCCATTGAAGCCGGCGCGGCTCGGTCTTTGGGAAGGTTTTATTTTCCTGAATCTCTCTGATGCTTCTGCTTCACTGGAGAAATGGTTTGAGCCGCTCGGCCAAAAGTTTTCGCCGTGGAACCTGGCAGCGCTGCGCCCGGCGAAACGGCTCGAATACGACGTCAAAGCCAATTGGAAGTTAATCTTTCAAAATTACTCGGAGTGTTATCACTGCCTGGGCGTGCATCCGGAGTTGTCGAAAATTTCACCGTACGATTCCGCGGAAAATGATCTGACCGAAGGGCCGTTTTTAGGTGGATTCATGCGAATCGCCAGCGACAAAAGCCTGACGATGAGCGGCAATGCCTGCGCCTTGCCCGTTGGCAATTTCGGCGACGAAGATTTCCGCGTCGTTTTCTATTACTCCATTTTTCCGAACACGCTGCTAAGTCTGCATCCGGATTACGTGATGGTGCATCGTCTTGAACCGCAGTCCCCGGAACGCACACTGATTTTCTGCGATTGGTTTTTTAATCCGGAAGCATTCAAGCGCAGCGATTTTGATCCAGAAGATGCGGTTGAATTTTGGGACATGGTTAACAAGCAAGACTGGCACGTGTGCGAGTTGAGCCAACGAGGCATTTGCTCGCGCGCATATGAGCCGGGGCCGTACTCAGCTCGCGAGAGTATTCCGGCAGCGTGGGATCAGTATTACTTGCGAGCGATGCGCTGAGTTTCGCCCACGCATAAAAAAGCGGAACGATTTTGTCATTCTAAGCGAAGCGAAGAATCTCTGATCAGAGATGTTTCGCTGCGCTCAACATGACAGGCTGAGTTGACTTTTGTTTTTGCTTCTCGTTTGTCTAATCTGCGTAAATCTGCGAAATCTGTGGATCACTTGCAGCTATGCCGCCGCTGACGTACGCCAATTATCTTGATCTCGAGAAACTGCTCACGCTCCAGAACCCGCGCTCAACGCCCGCGGAGCACGACGAGATGCTGTTCATCATCATTCATCAAACCTACGAACTGTGGTTCAAGCAGTTGCTCCATGAGTTTGAGAAGATCGAACGCAACTTTTCTGCAGGCGATCTCTTCGGCGCGATCCATTCGTTCAAACGCACGCGTACGATCATGAAGACGCTGGTCGGTCAGATCGACATCCTCGAAACCATGACGCCGTCGTCGTTCTCGAGTTTTCGAGACCGGCTAGAAACGGCGTCGGGATTTCAATCGGTGCAGTTTCGCGAATTAGAGTTTCTCCTTGGCTATAAGCGTGCCGTCGCACTGGCGCATGTGAAGCCGGATTTTCCGGGCGCAGATCGGCTGCAACGCCGGGTCGGCGAACGAACGGTGGTGGATCACTTCTATGATTTTCTGGAAACGCGGGGTACAAAGATCCCGACTGACTTGAAGACTCGCGACGTGACGCAACCGAACGGGCCGGACGAACGCGTGCAGCAAGAGATTCTGCGCCTGTACAAAAATTCGCCCGAATGCTCGATCCTTTTCGAATTGATGACCGATTTTGACGAAGGACTGCAGGAGTGGCGTTATCGGCACGTCAAACTTGTGGAACGCACCATCGGCGCGAAGAAAGGCACAGGCGGATCACCGGGTGTCCCGTTTTTAAAGGAATCGTTATTCAGGCCGGTCTTTCACGATCTCTGGGCAATCCGGCACGAACTGTGACCGCGTCGCGTTCGTGCTGCCGGACTGACGAAGCACGAATGTCGAATACCGAAAACTAAAATCCGAGAAATTCGCGTACCGTCCCGGAAAACAGTTGGGTTCTCTCTTTTTCGGAAATTTTCATGGAGTCGATCAGTTTTCCCGGATGCGTTTCGCCTAATGAGAACGGATAATCGGAACCGAATGCGATGCGTTCGGCGCCGAACAATTTGATAAGCAAGCTCAGCGCGTCGGGGTCATGGACAAGTGAATCGACGTAAAATCGCGCAGGCATGCCATCATGCGCGAGATAGCGACGTGGACTGGTCGTGTTTTCCGCGGCCACCACATCAGGGCGCACATGAAATGCGTGATCGACGCGGCCGACGGTAAATGGAAACGCGCCGCCGCCGTGCGCAAACGCGACGCGCAGCTTCGAGAAGCGCTCGAATACGCCTCCAAAAATCATGGAACAAATCGCGAGAGACGTTTCTGCCGGCATTCCAACCAGCCACGGCAACCAGTATTTCGGCATACGCTCGGTGCCCAGCATGTCCCACGGATGAACAAAGATCGCAGTATTGAATTCTTCGGCAGCGCTCCAGACCGGCTGAAGCGCTGCATTGTCGAGGTTCAAAGTATCTACGCGTCCGAAATGCGGATTTGCGTCCACGTGCGTTCCAATCTGCGCGCCGCGCAGCCCGAGTTCCAGGACGCAACGTTGCAGTTCACCTGCCGCGAGGTCGGGGTCCTGTATTGGAATCGTTCCGAGACCGGTGAAGCGCGTCGGATGATCGCGAACCACTTCGGCGATGTGGTCATTTAGCCGCCGGGAAAGATCGAGCGCATCAGTCGGTTTTGCCCAATAGCTGAACATCACCGGAACTGTAGAAAGGACCTGCATCGAGATCCCCTCCCCATCCATCTCTTCAATTCGGCGCGTTGGCTCCCATACGTTGTCGCTAATTTCGCGAAACAGTCGGTCGCCGAGCATGATTCGCGCGCAGCACGGCTTGTAATGATCAAGCCGCACAAAACCGCCGTAGCCGTATTTCGCGTCGAGGTCCGGCCAGTCGCGCGGCAAAATGTGGGTGTGCAGATCGATCTTCACGGGGTGGAATTGTAGGGCGTTTTTGTGAAACGCAAATGTCGAAAGGCGTCTGACACAGACGCCCTGCAGTAATGTCCTACAACGCCTTTACCGGCGGCGCTTTTTCCACTTTTTTACCGCATTTCTTGCAGGTGCGGCGCGCATCGTCGCTCCAGAACTCGAGCATTGCCTGGCTAAAATGGTCGACGATGTCTTTGCAATCGAAGTTGATGTCTTCCACCAGTGCTCCGCAATTCTCACAGTAGAAAATTACATGCTCCTTTTCACCCGGCGGACGGCGTCGCTCTACAACCAATCCGATCGTGTCTGGCGGGCGTTGGGGCGAGTGCGGCACATTCGGCGGAATGAAAAACGTTTCGCCTTCGCGGACAATGTGTTCAACGATGCGGTCGCCTTCGCGAATACGCACCTTAATGTCCCCTTTGAGCTGATAGAAGTACTCTTCCGAATCAACGAGATGAAAATCGTTCCGCGCGTTGGGTCCTTTGATGACCATCACAAAAAAATCACGGCCGTCATAAAGATACCGGTTGCTTACTGGCGGCTTAAATTTCTCAGCATTCTCTTCAATCCACTTCTCTATATTAATCGGCGATTGCACGCTGCTCATAGACATCAGCGTATTTCTGCGCGTGCAAAGCGTCAAACTGCGTCATCTCTGGCTGAATACGTTCAACCGTAGTCATTTTGCATATCTGTATGTTCCCCGCTTCGGCATCGGGATTTTGAGCGACCACGAATTTTCCGATCTCGATTGAAACCTAACGGCTCTACCTGGCGCTTGAAAGCCGGCGCTTTTCGAGGCAACCACCTGCCCTATTAAAAGCGACTTTACAGTTGAATGCGTAACCTTCCGTTGAATAGTATCCGCCGCCCTGTGAAAAGTCCCCCAATCTTGCAAATTGCAGGCACGCTGCTCGCAGCACTGATTATTTGCAGTTGCGAAGAGTACCCAACGCCGTATCAGCCGGGCTACTATCCGCGCGCCGCTCCCGCAGGCTGGTGGAACGACGACGGCGTTTCCGGCAATCCGCGGATCGTCGTGCACATCGGCGAGCAGAAAGCTTACTTTTACAAAGGCAAAACTTTGGTCGGCGAAACAACCGTCTCCACCGGTAAGCCTGGCTTTTCGACTCCACCGGGACGTTACACGGTGCTTTCGAAAAATGCGGACCACGTCTCGAGCCTGTTCGGCGATTACGTGGATGGTTATGGGAATGTCGTTAGGTCAAATATCGACTCACGTAAGGACCGCCGTCCGAAAGGAACCCATTTCGATGGCGCGCGAATGCCGTATGCGATGTTCTTCAGAGGCGGTTACGCAATGCATCAGGGCTATGTCCCGCCATTCGCCGCGTCCCACGGTTGCATCCGTTTGCCGGGACGAATGGCGCCAAGGTTTTTCGAGAATGCTCCCGTCGGAACTCCGGTGACGGTAACTGAATAGTTCGTATTGACGAGCGACCGCTCGTTGTAGAGGCATGCTTCGCGCTGAGAGCGTGCTAACGTACAGCGAGCCATGCGTAAAAGCATTGTCGACCAGGAAAGAGTCTCCGATGCCGGCCTAACGAAGGAGGAACTGCAACGCTATTCGCGGCACCTCATCATGCCCGAAGTGACTATCGAGGGACAGAAACGACTCAAGGCAGCGCGTGTTTTGTGCATTGGCGCCGGTGGTTTGGGATCCCCTGCTGCGCTGTATCTGGCAGCAGTCGGTGTGGGACGACTTGGGCTTGTCGATTTCGACCGCGTTGATCTGACCAATCTGCAACGGCAGATTCTTCACGGAACAAAGGACATCGGCCGCAGCAAACTCGAATCGGCGCGCGATCGCCTGCGCGACATCAACCCAGACATCGAGATTCGATTGCACGAGTGCCGCTTATCCAGCGAAAACGCGGAGAGAATTGTTGCTGACTACGACGTAATCGTGGACGGCTCGGATAATTTCGCCACACGCTACCTGTCCAATGACGTCTGTGTTTTTGCCGCGAAGCCAAATGTTTACGGCTCGGTGTTTCGATTTGAAGGCCAAACGACGGTGTTTGCGCCGCAACTGGGCGGGCCTTGTTATCGTTGTCTGTTTCCTGAGCCACCTCTGCCGGAGTCAGTCCCGAATTGCGCGCAGGCGGGTGTACTCGGCGTTCTGCCCGGCATTATCGGCATGCTTCAGGCGATTGAGGCAATCAAACTGATCGTGGGTATCGGCGAACCGTTGATTGGGCGCCTGCTGCACTTCGATGCGCTCAAGGTCAAATTTCGCGAGCTAAAGTTGCGGCGCGATCCGCAATGTCCAGTTTGCGGTGAAAACCCAACAATCTTGGCGCCGATTGATTACGATCAGTTTTGCGGGACGCGGGACGACGCAAGCGTTC
This sequence comes from Candidatus Udaeobacter sp., assembly GCA_036525475.1. GTDB lineage: Bacteria > Verrucomicrobiota > Verrucomicrobiia > Chthoniobacterales > UBA10450 > Udaeobacter. The sequence goes on along the minus strand of DATDAJ010000289.1, from coordinate 2,858 downwards.
CTGAAATATCGGTACAGCAATTAAAAGCAAAGATGGATGCGGGCGAAGCGTTCGACTTAATCGATGTGCGGGAGCCGTTCGAATTTGAGATTGCGCGAATCGATGGCGCGAAATTGATCCCGCTCGGTGAAATCCCCGAGCGGGCAGACGAGCTGCGCCGCGAGCAAACGTTCATCGTACATTGTCACAGCGGTCGCCGCAGCGCGCAGGCTGTGCGACTGCTGAAGCAACGGGGTTTCGCCAACGTGTACAATCTCGAAGGCGGAATCGATGCCTGGTCGGACTTCATCGATCCGACAGTGCCGAAATACTGAGACAATTTCATTAACACCGTGGCTTTGGCCCGGACGCACTGATGGTCATTCCGAGCGAAGCGCGGCGGAGTCGAGGAATCCCGCGATGCTACCGTACAGTTGAGCACCGAGATGTTCCTCGACTTCGCTCGAGATGACCGGCTAACGAACCGCGGTGTTAATCAGACTTCTTTACGGCCGCAGCGAGTTCATCGGCGCTGGGAACGCTGTGCCATTGCGCTAACAATTCCCCACTTTGCCCAAAGACGAACACGCAGAAATCCGTTGCTCCCGCCGACTGACCCAACTGCGAAGCGAGTGTCCCGTCAAAATCGGTGACGACAAATATGTCGCTTTTGGCATCGCGCGAGATTTTCTGCGCGTCATACCGCGCCTGAAGCCGTTTTGCCTCTTCACGCACCCGGTGCCGGATGAACGCAGTGGCCATCCGGCGCCCTATCGCCAGGTGTCGGCGGGTGAAATGAACAACGGTAATCATCCGGTAAGTCGGATTGCCGAGACAAAAATCTGGAACATGGTCGCCTACTGTACGCGCCTGTTCACGATCGGCACTCGTCGTTAACGCGACGATGGTGATGTGCCCATCGGCTGTAGAAAGTTTGTTGCCGTCGAGGTCGACAAAGCTAATCGAATAGGTATTGCCGGTTGAAAGCGCGCCACGCGCAGGCATGGCGACGAGAAGAAGCGCCGTCGCCAGTGATGAAAAGATTTGAAGTGCAGGCACACTCACAAGTAAACAAATTGCCGAGAATGCGCCGCACTGACAACCCTCAGCTTCGCCGTACCCATTATCTTTCACTATGGCCCGTAAACGCGAAGTTGAACCGGCTTTGCCTCTCGCTGTTTTTCATTTACGGGCTCGCTGGCTGCGATCAGATAGGCAATTCCCGTCACGGTCAAGTGACGCAGGATGCAGACAATAAATCAGCCCAGGGCGATTTCGAACGGGCGGTGAATCTCTATGAAGCCGCACTAGATGACAGCCCACGCGGTGCGGAGATCCACTATAAATTGGCTCTTATTTACGATGATAAGCTCAACGATCCCGTAAGCGCCCTGCACCATTTCAAACGCTATCTCGCGCTAAGTCCAAATGGCTCGCATGCAAAAGACGTTAAGGATTCGATCAAGCGCGACGAGATCGCCGCGCTCACGACGTTGTCCGGCGATTCGGTTATCACTCGCGCGGAAGCGGCGCGGTTGCGCAACGAAAATCTAACGCTGCACAAGCAACTGGAAGAGCGCGCAGCATTGCGAACGGCATTTGAGAAATCGGCAGGAAACGACGCCAGGAAAGCCGGATCAAAGAAAGCAGGCCAAACCTACGTTGTGCAGTCGGGCGACACGCTCTTCTCGATTTCGCGAAAGTTTTACAAATCGTCGAAACGTTGGAAAGCCATCCTGGAAGCGAACAAAAAGGATATTCGTGATCCAAAAGACCTCACGGTCGGTCAAACGTTGGTGATTCCGTGATTAACCCTATAGCCGTTGATGCCGGACCGAAGCCTCACTCTTCTAATCCGAGCAACTCGCGTTGCCAGGGGACCAGCAAGGACATTGCCCGCGCGGGATCAGCCGCAATAGCCTCGAGAGCGCCGCGCGATGCAATGAAAGATCGCTCGAGTCCAAGTTGCTCGGCCGCTTTGTCGCGCCGTTCGCGCAACTGATCGGCGCGCTGACGCATTTCGGCGGTCGGTCGAGAACCGGTGCGGCGGCGCATAACGGGCCACTGCGATTCCGGCGATTGCAACGCAATTTTTGCTGCTTCGCGGAACGTCTGCCGTCGTCGAGCGGAAAAATGTCTGTAATCGGGCACCTGCCCCGAAGCGAAACTTTCCGCAGCCTTCAAGAGCTCGCGGCTATGTAAAATATGAAATGGTGGTCGATCTGCCATTTCGGCTTCTGCCTCCCGCCATTGCCATAGCGCGCGAAGAACCGCTCCCGTTTGCGGATCGAGCGCCCCGGCTCCTCCGATGCGCCAAAGCTCATGCTGGGCGCGTTCGCGCTCCGCGGCGGCCAACTCAATTGCGCGCCCACAAGATTGCTGAAACCAATCGCGGCGATGAACTCGCTCGAGCTCCTCCTCTAATTTTGCAGCAAGCGGCAACAAATAATGCGCGTCGTCCACTGCGTATTGCAGCATCCGTGGCGGCAGCGGTCGCAACGCCCAATTGGCCTTTTGCGAATGTTTGTGAAGTTCGACACCGAAGAAGCGCTTCACCAGCGCACCGAGACTGAATTCGCGGATCCCAAGCAACCGCGCCGCAACGACTGTGTCGAAAATTTTGCTCGCCGTGAAATTCAAGCCGCGTCGGAGCATGCGCAGATCGTAATCGGCGGCGTGCAACACAATTTCTCTCGGTTCCAACGCGTGGCGCAGTGGTTTAAAATCGAGATTTCGCAATGGGTCGACAATGAAATCACAAACCGACTCGGCAGTCGTTCCGGACGAAGTCGACGTTCCGAGGGATGCTTCGAAGTTGCTCGGGATAACGGCGGACGGAACGCTGATCTGCACCAAACAAAGTTTTTCCCGGTATGAAT
>DATDAJ010000288.1:0-10538 GCA_036525475.1 Candidatus Udaeobacter sp. | reverse complement strand
TAACCACTTGTGTAATGCGCGTTTCCTCCAACTGTGCGGCATCTAAACAGGTGCCGGTCAGGAGAAGACAAACGAGCAAACCGCACGCAAAGATTTTCGCTCTCGGCGCTGAAGAAGGAGAGCGATTTTTCACCGGACGTTAGAACTTCAGGGTCAGCGCTACGCCGCCGCCGATGTTAGCGACGCTGTAATCGAAGACACTGTGATTTGACTGATTCCAGGCGAAAGAACTGAGAGCACTCAACGTGAGCCAGTCCCGAACCCGATAATTTGCGCTCACAGAAAGTATTTCGTTCACATCGGTTCGATCGCCGGAATAATAATCACGCACCACAAACTGAAAGCCGGCATCGAGGAAAAAAAAGCGACTCAAAGCAACCTCGTAGTTGCCGTAGAGTGAGTAGTTGTTGCGACGCAGTGATTCAGGATTGCCTTCAAAACTCAGGTTCAAAGCAACGCCGGCCAGGAGCTTTTGCGCACGGGCGATCCGAAACGGGAGTTCGGCGTTTAAAATGATGGAATGATCGACGAATATCTCGTCGAAATTGTCGGTATCCGTGAGGCGATTGTAATCATAATATCCGCGAAGGCTCAGGTTGTGGAACTGCGGCAGGTAATAATGCAAACCAGCGATGGCGTCGAGGCTGGCAAAATTAAGTTCCGTAAGCTGATCGTAGAAAAAGAATTGCTGTACGACGCCGACTTGCGCGTATAACGTGTTGGTAATGCGCGGCTCATACATCAAAGTAACCCCTGGAGCGACCAGGACATCATCTTGTTCGCCCCTGCTGACGAGCGCGGCATTGGATGTCCAGTAAAACGGAGAGTAAATAGAAATCGTAAACGGTTTATACTCTTCAACCCGCTTTAAGATCTGCTGCTCGCCAATGTCTTTATCGTTGGGACTTGTGACTGGGTAACCCTCAGTTTCGACACTGGGTGTGGCGCTTGGGCCTGGATACGCCTGCCTGCCCAGCAATTGCGCGCGACTTTGCGCCGAGCCGGGCGGTGCCTGGCCTTGCGCTGGCGGACCCGCGAGGATCATAACCGCTGCGCATATGAACAGAGATCGTTCCAAGGGAGATTTCGAGAAATTTTGCGAGCCGATCAAACTTGGATTTTTGTGAGGCTTTGGAATTTCCTAGTCAAGCAGAATCAATTAACTTTGAGATCGATCGCTTTAAGGTTTCAAGGATGCGAAGTGTTAAACGAGCTAGTGATTTAATGGTGGTGCCCATGCCGCTGGAATGAAATTTTAAAATCCCGCAATAGAGGTATAATGCGCGCGTGAATTGGCTTGGTCGCTATCGGCTTTTGATCCTGGCGTCGATCTGCGTTTTTTGGACCGGTTTGATTTTTCTCGGTCATTTCTTTCCGATGACGCCGTTTCTTTCGGCGCCGTGGAGAGGCGAACAGAGTTTCGAGGATTTGCTTCGGAAAGAGGGCCGAAAGACTGCAACGCGTAATGACTTCGTTTTTCTCGGACTCGACCAAAGCACATTGCAATTGCCGCCATTGACGCCCGAGGAAATCGCGAATAACCGCGCGTTTCAGGTGATGACCGAGCGGCCATTCCCGTGGTCCCGCGAAGTCTGGGCGCTCCTACTCGATCGTCTGTTTAGCGCGGGTGCGCGCCTGGTGATGTTCGACATGATGTTTGACCAGCAGAAAGAGGGCGATCCAGCGTTTCATGCCGCGCTCGACCGCTATCGTGACAAAGTAGTGATGGCCGCCAATTTCGATATGGGAAACGCTGCGCAGGCCGTTACGCCAAACGATGCGTTGATTCCGCCGCCACAGCTCCAGGATGATCGCGTAGGGTTCGTGAACTTCTGGGCGGATCCCATCGACGGAAAAGTCCGCACTGTACTTTATCATGTGACTAATCGGCAACTGGCGGGCTTGCCGCCGCATCCGAGCGAAGACACTTACGAATCTCTTTCCGCGCGGGCTTTAACGAAAATCGGCCATGCTAGCGACGTCCCGCAGGATTCTGATGGCCATATGATTCGCTTTAGTGCGGTCGACGCATACGAACCGCGTGCACTCTACGAAGTGTTCGATCCAAAATTCTGGCATGCCAATTACGCTGATGGCGCGTTTTTCAAAGACAAAATCGTAATGGTGGGCGCGTCCGCACAGATATTGCACGACGTGGTCGATACACCGATGAGCCCGACCACATTGGGGCCGGGACTTCATTTGCAGGCGATGACTGCCGCGCTCGGTCACGAGTTTTTGCAGCCTACGCCGCCGAAAGTTGGCTTGCTACTCGTGGGTGCAGCAGGTCTTGTCGCGTGGTCGCTTGTTGCCTTCTTGCGCAGGCCCTTGCTTTGCGTGGGGGCACTCGTTGCACTTACGGCCACATATCTTGGAACGGCGCGCTTGCTCTACGATAATACGGGACTCCTGCTGCTCACCGTCCCCGTGTTGTCGGCGCTGGTCCTCACCGGATCGTTTTCCCTCGGGTTCGAATACTTCCTCGAGCGGCTGGAGAAATTGCGCACCCGGCGGACGCTCGAACGCTATGTGTCGAAAAATCTCGTCGCGGAAATTCTGGAAAACCCGGACAGCTATTACAGCTCGCTTCGTGGTATGCGCGTGCCGGTGACGATCCTGTTCTCGGATTTGATTGGTTTCACCACGCTGGCAGAGAAAGCCGACCCCGAAGCGCTGGTCGCGCAGCTCAATGAATATCTCTCACGGATGACTTCTGAGATTTTCAGCAATGGAGGAACCCTCGACAAATTTATCGGCGACGCGATCATGGCTGTGTGGGGCAATGTGCGCAGTCTTGGCACGGCGCAGGACGCGAAATGTTGCGCGCGGGCGGCGTTGGGAATGCGCCGGCAGTTGAGCCAACTCAATCAAAGCTGGCGCGAACAAGGCCGAATGGGATTGGGCATGGGCATTGGCGTCAACCACGGTGAAGTGATCGTTGGTAACATTGGTTCGCAGGAGCGAATGGATCCCACGGTGATAGGTGATGCAGTAAATCTCGCATCCAGACTGGAAGGGCTTACCCGAATTTATGGCGTGGATATGCTGGTAGGCGCGTCGGTTGCCGAGCTAGTCCGGGACGAAGTTTATTTGCGCTCAGTGGCTCGCGTGCAGGTGAAGGGCAAAACCAAACCGGTAGACGTTTTTACTTTCGTCGCTGCCCGAGGCGAAGAGACGGATCCGGAGTTTTTGAAATGGCTGGAAACGTATGAAGAGGCTTTAGACAAATTTCGCACACGCGATTTTACCGACGCAAAAATCCTTTTCTCGCGTTTCCTCGAATTCTATCCGGACGATCTACTGGCCAAGATGTATTTGCAGCGCGCGCTCGAATACGAACAAGCTCCGCCCGACGAAGCGTGGGAAGCGATCGAAGTTTTCAAAAAGAAATGACGGTTGTGCAGCGATCGTCTTCCGCGCGAAAATGAAGAGTAACATCAACGGGATCGCTCGAATTCGCTTCGCTACGCTTGGGATGAGAGATGCGGCTAGCCAAACTCGCTGACGCGGCGTAGAAAACCCGCGTGAAAGAAGCGCCCAAGAGTTTTCACTTCCTCGGAATTTGCGGGACAGCGATGGGCGCAGTTGCCGTCGCGTTGCATGAGCGCGGCTTTAAGGTCACTGGGTCGGACGCAAATGTTTACCCACCGATGTCCACTTTCCTTGAGAACAAGGGAATCGCGCTCATGGAAGGTTATCGCGCGGAGAATATCCCGGCGGATGCCGACGTGGTGGTGATTGGCAACGCGATGACGCGTGGCAACCCCGAAGTGGAGGCGGTGCTAAACCGAAAACTACTTTATTTGTCGTTGCCAGAGGTGCTCAGGAATTTCTTCCTGCGCGGCCGCCATAATCTCGTGGTCACCGGAACGCACGGTAAAACAACGACCACGGCCTTGCTTACCTGGATAATGGAAAAAGCTGGACGCAAACCGGGTTATCTAATCGGCGGCATTCCGAAGAATTTTGGCGAAGGCGCGCGGCTCAGCGATTCAAAATATTTTGTGCTCGAGGGTGACGAGTACGACACCGCATTTTTCGACAAGCGGTCAAAGTTCGTTCATTATCTGCCGGAACTCGTGATCGTGAACAACGTCGAGTTCGATCACGCGGATATCTTCAACAATCTCGATGAGATCAAGCTCAGCTTTCGGCGCTTGCTGAATATCGTTCCTCAAAACGGTATGGTCGTCGTGAACGGCGACGATCCGAATTCCGTCGAGGTCGCCAAAGATTGCCTTGCGCAGATGGTCGAGGTGGGTTTCTCGGAAAACTGCGCGCAACGAATTCGAGACGTTTCTTACTCGGCCGGTGTCTCTCGATTCAAACTCGGCGACGACGTTTTCGAAATTCCGCTTATTGGCGAATTCAATGTCCATAACGCCGCGATGGCGGCTACCGCCGCGCGCTTTTATGATGTGCCGACGGAAGAAATCGCCAGCGCATTCGTCAGTTTCGTGGGCATTGCGCGCCGGCAGGAGCTTCGCGGCGAAGCTGGCGGCGTTAAAGTAATCGACGATTTCGGGCATCACCCCACTGCGATCTCTCAAACATTGCAGGCGCTCCGTCATCGCTTTCGTGGACAGCGACTGTGGGCAGTATTCGAGCCCCGCTCGAATACGACTCGGCGCGCGGTGTTTCAGCAGCAACTCCCTGAAGCGCTCAAAATGGCCGATGGTGTATTTCTCTCGCAGGTCGCCCGGATCGAACAAATCCCCGAAGATCAGCGCTTAAAACCGGAGCGGGTCGTTGCGGCGATCGCTGAAACCGGCCGGCCTGCGTTCTACGAGCAAAATGCGAACGCAATTGTGGACCGAATCATTCCGATGCTCCGGCCAAAGGACGTGGTCGTGGTTTTCAGCAACGGCGGCTTCGACAATATCCATGAGAAGCTTCTCACCCGATTGCGCGCGTAACTCAGGCATCCTGCCTGCTGCGGACAAGGATTTCGGCGCGACCAGTCAGGCAGGATGCCTGAGTTACTGTGACGGAGCAGCGGACGTATGATCGTGAACAATGCGCCAGCCTTCCGGCAGGCGTTTGAAAATGAGTGTGAACCGACCGTGCGGCTCGTCGTTTGCGCGCTTTAGCCGCCAGCGACCGAGTACGACCGCCGCATCCGATGAAAGGATCGTGACTTCAATGTCGGAAAAATTGAGCGTTCCCATATTCGTTCGATCGGAATATTTCATCCGATACCGGTCGCGGACTGTTTCCCAACCGCGGCTGACTTCGTCCCCTGAGACAAATACCGTCGGTGCCGACCGCCCATAGCCATTCATGAACGCGTCGATGTCGCCACGGTTCCACGCAGCCTGCTGCGCGGTGAGGACGGACTGAATTTCAGCGACTGGACTCGAACCCTGTTCGGGCGCAGCACAAACAAGGGCCGCCATCAGGATGTAGCACATGACGGGAAGCCTGAGTCTGGTTTGCAATAACACCGATCTCCTATAAGCTAGCACTCCCTGCCGCGTCCAGGACTACCATTGAAGCACCGCTCCACAGAGGGAAATACGTTGACGGGTCTCATAAATCTACTACGGTCCGCCATCCAGCAAAAAAGGACTGTGCATCGGCTTTTCTGCATCGTGACAGTCGTGCTTGCCAGCGCGACCAGCGTTTCCGCTCAGAGAGACTCGCGTCCCTCTCTGCCAGCGGTTAAGGGAGTCAGTCCGCCGGCAGAAGAGGATGCGCCTGCCGCTCCCCCAAACGCACCGGCTACCGTGCGACTGCAATTTCCTAACAGTGACATAGTCGACGTGTTGCATCTCTATGAGCAGCTCACCGGCAAGAAGTTGGTGATGGATAATTTCGTGCAGGGCAAGGTCAACATTTTCATCGCCAAAGACGTGTCCCGCGAAGAGGCAATCAAGATCATTGAGCTGAGCATGGCACTCAACGGGATTTCACTCGTTCCGGTGGGCCGCGACATTGTTGATGTCGTGGGCGCCGGTCAGAATCCGCGCAAAGCACCGGTTCCGATCATCTCGGACTTGGCCGACATCCCGGCGGGAAATCCTGTAATCAGCTTTTTGTTCCGGCTGCAGTACGCCGATCCCCAGGAGCTTCAGCAAGTTTTGATGGCATATTTTCAGGGGAGCTCGGGCACGATTAATATTTTGGCGCTGCCAAAATCCTCCAGCCTGCTCGTGACACAGAACGCCGATATTATTCGGCAACTTGCCGGAGTGATTGAGCAGGTGGATGTCGCGCCGGCGGAAGTGGTGAGTGAGTTCATCAAGTTGGAACGCGCGGATGCCAGCAAAGTCGTCGACATGCTCAAGGAGATTTTCGAGAAGGGCACTGAGACACCGGGCCAGCCGGGTGTTCGGGGCGTAAAGGTCCCCGGAGGTGTGCCACAGCCAATGCCGGTGCAGGTGGGGGACGCAGGCGGCGGCGGTATTCTTTCCGAAGAAGCAGTCATCGTCGGGAAAATTAAGATCACTCCCGATGTCCGCACGAACCGCATCCACGTCGTGACACGGCCGATCAACATGCCGTTTATCCGGCAATTGATCCATGAATTCGATGCCAATGTCGAGTTTGGAAAGCCGGTCACTCGCTATTTGCAGTACGTTTCTGCCGGCGAAATTTTGCCCGTTCTTGTCCAGGCATTGACCGAACCGGGAACAGAACAAGGCGCCGGCGCTGGAGGAGCGGGGGGACTTCCGGGCGTTGGCCCGTCGCCTGGGCAAAATCAACAACAACGGGGAGCGGGTACTTCGTCACTGACGAACCAATACAGCGGCAGTCAGAGCGGCACGGGCAGCACGCTTAATATTTCCGAGGAACTTTCCACTGAGCCCGTGGACACCGTGCCAAAGGCAGTCACCATTGGTAATTCGAAGCTGATCGCGGATCAACGCGCCAATTCAATCATTATCCTTGGCAATCGCGAAGTGGTGATGAAGGTGGAAAAGATCCTGGACGAAATGGACGTCAAAGCGCCGCAAGTGGCGTTGAGCACAGTGATTGGGCAATTGACGCTTAGCAATAACGAGGAATTCGGTGTCGATTGGTTCGCAAAGTACAACAGAAGGTTCGTGGGCACCTCGCGGAATAATAGTGTGTTTACGACCAATGACCCGAACGTTCCCATCCCCGGTTCCTCCGTAGCCCCCGGCAGCAGCGTGGCACCGGTTGTCCCCAATATTCTCGATCCAGCCAATCTGATCAACTTCAGCCAAATCATCCAAAACGTAGGCAACGGAACTAATATTTACCTGGCAGCCGGCAATGCGTTCGCAGCCATTGTGCATCTGCTGGAATCCACGAATCGATTCAGAGTTCTTTCCCGGCCAACCGTTTTCACCAGCAACAACAAAAAAGCCATCATCGCTTCGGGGCAGGAGGTTCCCGTCCCGGTAAATACCCTTACAAATGCGAACGCTGGGATTATAAATCAGACAGCTGCTGTTTCGGCGAGCATCGAGTACAAGAAGGTGGTGTTGCAGCTTGAGGTCGTCCCGCTCATTAATTCTGAGAAGGAGGTGTCACTCGATATTCTGCAGAAGATCGACAGTATTGTTCCCGGAGGCAACGTAAACATCAGCGGCAACTCGGTCCCGACAATCGATACGCGTTATATACGCACGACCGTTTCCGCGGGGAATGGATCGACGATCATCCTCGGTGGACTAATTGAGGACCAAAAGCAGAAGAACTATCAAGGGTTTCCTTATCTCTCGCGCATTCCCCTCCTTGGCGCGGCGTTCCGTTCCACAGCGAGTGGCAAGCAGCGTCGCGAACTGATCATTCTCATGTGTCCAGAGGTTACCTTGACGAAACTGGATCTTTATCGACTGCGGCAAAAATGGGAGAACAAAAACACACATTTTGGTCCGGAGCTGGATCAGGCTGGGTGTCCGGACTGCCCTAAAGTCGAGACGGGTAAACAAATAAACTTACCGCAGCCGGATCTTCCCGAAGGCAAAGACATGCATTAACGCTCGTAATTATGAAACGAATAGCACTCGTTTTGATTGTCGGGTTGAGCGCAACGGTCGCGCAGGGCGACGAATTTGACATTGTCGATTATGGTATCTTTCGATCCCTCGATCCTCTGGCTCAAAGGGACGAGTGGGGAACCACTCATCAGACGCCTCACGTGAATGCTACCGATTTTGCGCCGAGATATAACTGGCGGTGGCGGTACTATTTTAAGTCGCGTCAACAACTCCTCTTGGATCCGGCTTACGTTGGGTCGCTGCAAACGGCGTTGCGTCGTCTCGGCTACTATTGCGGACCGGTGGACGGGGTATTCACCCCAGAAGTGAGCTACGCCATTGCACGCCTGCAGAAGAATTATTCGATGCGTGTGACCGGCAACCTTGATACCCCCGTGCGGCGGGCGCTACACATGCCGTGAGTCTTGCTGGATGAACGCAGCTCCAAGTCAGTCCCTGATCAATTTGCTGCTCGAAAGCGGGGTGCCGTCGACCGAAGAGGCGGCCGAGTTGGCCACTAATCTCAACGGAGGTTCGTGGGTAAGTCAGGTGCTCGATTCGGGCAAGGTGGACGAACAACGTTTCCTCGCCGCAATCGGGAATTTTTTCCGGGTGCCGATCGTCTCAATCGACGCAAAGAAAATCGATCGCACCACTTTGTCGCTTCTGCCGAGCCGTTTCGTTTTTCAACATCAGATTCTGCCGATCGAGTTGAAGGAAAATTCGGTGGTGCTGGCGACTTACGATCTTTTCAATTCGATCGGGCGCCAGCTTGCGGCGCAGCTGTTGAAAAAACCCCCCGAATGGGTGCTCGTGCCGCGCGCCCAGCTTCTGCGCGCCATGAAAACTCTTTATGGCGTTGGCGCGGAGACGTTCGACGAGATCCTGAAGACCCGCGGTTCCATGGACGTGCTGGAGGACACCGAGACGGCGATTGAGTTGAATGCCGACGATCCCGAAGCGTCAGTGGTCAAATTTGTTAACCAGATCATTCGCGAAGCTATTGCAGAGCGCGCGACTGATATTCACGTTGAACCGCTGGAAAACGATCTGCGCATTCGATATCGGATCGACGGCATTTTGCACGAAGTCGCCGTGCCACCGCAATTGCGCGTCTTGCAGTCCGCGATCATCTCGCGTTTGAAGGTGATGTCACATATGGACATTGCCGAGCGACGACTTCCACAGGACGGGCGGATGAATTTGCACGCGAGCAATGTGGAGATAGACGTGCGCGTCTCGACCATTCCAACTGTCAACGGCGAGTCAATCAGTCTGCGTTTGCTAAGCCGGGGCGAACAGCACTTCAATTTCGAGCGACTCGATTTAGGCGATAGGCAGGAAGAGATCATTCGGAACCTCCTCACCCAACCGAACGGAATTATCCTGCTGACGGGTCCTACCGGCTGTGGGAAATCAACCTCGCTGTATTGTTTTCTCAGCAGCATCAATTCCGTGCAGCGCCGCATCATTACGATTGAAGAACCGGTGGAATATCGAATCCCTGGTGTCTCGCAAATCGACGTGAAACCAGAGATTGATCTGACTTTCGCCAAAGGCCTGCGACACATTTTGCGACAAGACCCGAATGTGGTCATGGTCGGCGAAATTCGAGACGTCGAGACTGCGGACATTTCGATTCGCGCCGCGATGACGGGTCACCTTGTTTTCAGCACGCTGCACACAAATGACGCCGTAGGGGGCATTACGCGTTTGCTCGACATGGACGTGGAACCGTTTCTGCTCGCCTCTGTGGTGAAGTCGTTTATCGCCCAACGGCTCGTGCGCACGATTTGCCCGGATTGCGTCGAAGAAGTCGATTATCCCCGCGATTACCTCGCTGAGATCAGTTTCCCTTTGAAGGAACTCGGTACTCGTTTCCGGCGCGGGGCCGGTTGTGATCAATGTCGCCAAACCGGTTACCAAGGTCGCGCAGCGATTTATGAAGTCTGTGTCATCACGGAGCCGCTGCGAAAGCTGATCATGCGGAGGCGTGACGGCAGCGAGTTGAAGCAATGTGCTATTGCCGAAGGCATGGAGACTTTGCGGCAGGATGGCTGGCGACGCGTAGCCCAGGGCAAAACAACTATCGAAGAAGTTGTTCGCGTCACGCAGACTGACGAAGTGATGGCTGAAACCGCTGCAGAAGCGGAGCCGGTCGTGGCCGCCGGAGCGGCCTAAATGCTCTAAGCGCGGGAGATTCTTCGTCCTCTCATTCGCCGCGCAATTCACGAATTGCTTTGGCGTAATCGTTGGAACGAAAAATCGACGTGCCGGCGACAAGGACGTTCGCGCCGTTTTCGACTGAGATTTGGGCGGTCTTTGGATTAATGCCTCCATCAACCTCGATGTCGAACTGGTGCTCGCGCGATTGGTTCCATTTCGCCGCTCGCCTTACCTTTTCCATCTGATCAGCGCGGAACGGTTGTCCGCCAAAACCCGGATGAACAGTCATGACGAGCAGCATATCGAACTTCCCGAGCAACGGTTCGATCATTTGAAATGGAGTGTCCGGATTTAGCGTGAGGCCGGCACGGCAACCAGCGTTTCGAATCTGGTGCAACGTTTTCACGACGTGGTGGTCGGCTT
>DATDAJ010000287.1:0-2598 GCA_036525475.1 Candidatus Udaeobacter sp. | reverse complement strand
GGTTGAGCAGGCGCTTATCGATGCCCTCGCAAAACGCTACGCTAGTCCGCCGCAGCCGGAAGATCGCAGCGGACTGGATCGCGCTTATGCCGATGCCATGCGCGAAATGTGGAAAGAATATCCAAAGGATCCAGACGTTGGCGCTTTTTTCGCGGAAGCAATGATGAACTTGCGGCCGTGGGATCAATGGACATCAGACGGCAAACCGCAGCCGGGCACGGACGAAATCATTGCTACTCTCGACGCCGTGTTAGAACTCAATCCTAACCATCCTTTAGCGAATCATCTTTACATTCACGCGGTGGAAGCATCGCCGAATCCGGAGCGCGCGATGGCTGCCGCGGACCGGCTTCGCAACTTACAGCCGGGACTTGCCCACAATGTGCACATGCCGTCGCACATCGACATTCGCACCGGCCAATGGCTGAAGGCCGTAGATACTAATGCGAAGGCAGTTGAAGCGGATCAGCGGCACCGCAAGATCTTCGGACCGCACAAAGGTTTTCTGAACGTGTATGTCGCGCATAACCGCCACATGCTGGCGTATGCAGCGATGATGACGGGTCAGCGCGACCTGGCGGTGAAACACATCCGCGCCATGGTCGCGGAGATGCCGGCCGATTTTCTAAGCGAAAACGCGATGCAAGCGGAAGGAAACGTCGCGATGCCGCTGGAAGTGATGGTGCGCTTTGGCCTCTGGGACGAAATCCTGGCCGAGCCGGAAAAATACACTGACAAGATGTGGTTCACCCGCGCATTTCATCATGCGGCTCGCGCGATCGCGTACGCCGCGAAAGCTGACACCATTAACGCGCGCAAAGCCCAAAGTGTTTTCGTAGAACGCGCCAAGCTTGTGCCAAAGGAAGATTTTGTGAGCAATAACAGTTGCGAAGCGCTTCTCGGTGTCGTGGCTCCGATGGTCGAGGGAGAAATCCTGATCGCCGAACGAAAGATTGATAGCGGCATTGAGCAATTGCGCGCCGCAATCCAAAAGGAAGACGCCCTCAAATATGATGAGCCACCCGGATGGTTGATCCCAGTGCGCCACTCGCTCGGAGCAGTGTTGATGAAGCAACAACGTTTTGCCGAAGCAGAGCAGGTGTATCGCGATGATCTCGCGCGTTTACCCGAAAACGGCTGGTCGTTACTTGGCCTGGCAGAAAGCTTGCGGAAGCAAAAGAAAAACGCAGACGAAGTTGCTCAAACCCAGGCGAAGTTTAAAAAAGTTTGGGCAAAAGCCGATCTCACCATTACGACTTCGTGTCTTTGCCAGCCGCAGGCATAACTAGCTGCCGGACAGAAACCAGGATCAGTTGAGCTGACGTTTTCTCAGACCGAACGAAAACCTACAGCTTTGCGTAAACGCCCATCAACGGGCGACGCGATGGTATCTGTGAACGGAAGTCGCTGACGAAACCATCCTTGGTGCGAATTTCAACGTGACCAACGCTTCGAGCGGTACCATACACGAGCACCGAACCAACGGGCGCAGAGAATGGATCCGTTATCGACAGTCTTTTGAATCCGTAATTGTTGACGAGTTCGGACGCAGCGTCTCTGGCAAGCTCGGTCTTCGGGCGGGAATCGATGGCTCCTGAAGCGAGCAACGCGTCTTTGACGTAGTGCCAGCATCGCGAGCGCGAATGCGCATGGGCGCGCTCCTGAGCGAGCGTTGCTGCCTGCACTAATCTGTTGTCGATTCGCCGATCGACTTTGGCAAGCGGGTAAACGATTCGGTTCGGATAATAGTCGCTAATCACGGGTACGGATTCCTTTTTACCCTGCGGAGATCTGAAACTGAAACGGCTGCCATGCTGCACCGTTTGAGTTACGGTCGGCTGATTCATCGGGCGCACCGGCTCCATCGTGAAGGTTGAGCGGGTGGGCGCCTTCTCGACTGCTTGCGTCGGCTTTTGCGCAGCGACCCGCGTCGGCTTTTCAGCGCTTGTGCGCACCGATTCCGTGAGGAGTTTTCGCGTTTTTTTAGAGATCGCCGGCGCTGTCTTCGCCGTGATCACCTGAACTACATCGTTCGTGGCCTCATCGCTTCGACTATCGCCACCCAAGCTGGACGGCACCAAGCCCTGGGCACGTGCGCCCGCGCTGAACGTCACCGAAACCAATGCAGTTGCTAGTGCTAGGAAGAGTGGTTGTCTCCGCACGAGCGCGAGGTATGCCGGAAATCACAAGTCGTGGCAAGCTTTTTTTTTCGATAAAAACCATTGGCGGCTGGTGGCTTACCGGGGCCGCCGTGTCCGTGCGCACGGGAATGACGCGCTCCAGCCCCGTTTCAATCGCCCGGGAAGTAATCGGGCTCAAATCCGGGCGGAGGACCGAACATCTGGTCACGGTCGATGTACGCCCGGTTCCGATGACGGGGCACCGATTCTTCGCCGTCCGGTGCGACGATGGCAGTACGCCCCGAAGGCAAACGCAGGATCAATCGCCCATCGGATGTGATACCCGTAACGCGACTGCGCACCGAACGAGTGCGGCCTCGCCCGGAATATTCGGTTGAACTCCGGCTGGAGGGAGCGCGTTTGGCTGCGGAGGCAACAGATTTCTTTTTGCTTTGAGCAGCGGACCGGCTTGCGGCAG
>DATDAJ010000286.1:0-4501 GCA_036525475.1 Candidatus Udaeobacter sp. | reverse complement strand
TATGGCGATGTAATTGGAGTCCTCGACAAAGTTCGATCGGTTGGCATCACAAAAGTAGGATATCAGATCAGGGCAGCGGGCGGCGTCACCCAAACGGGACCGGCTCCTCCTCCTGCTCCTCCACCTCCCTCGCCTTAGCCGCCGAATTCGAGCCGTCGAAGTCTATCGGCGAGCGCGCGAATCGCTTTAGCGCGATGGCTGATCGTATTCTTCACTTCGGTGGGCAGTTCACCGAAAGTTTGCTCGAATCCTTCCGGAATGAAAATCGGGTCGTAGCCGAATCCGGAGTCGCCTCGTGCTTTATCAGTGATTCTTCCTTCGACTGTTCCTTCGAAGGTTCCGAGAAGATCGCTGTTACGTGCTAGCGCCACAACGCAGCGAAATCGAGCGCGACGCCGATCATCAGTGGCGCGAACTCGCTCAAGCTCGCCGAGTAATTTATCGATTTTGTCTCTCTCCGTCGCGTTCGCGCCAGCATAACGCGCCGAATAAATTCCCGGTGCACAGCCGAGAGCGTCAACCTCCAGTCCCGAATCGTCAGCAATTACCAGAGCTGGCAATTGTCTTGACGCGACGAGAGCTTTGAGTTTCGCGTTTTCCTCGAACGAGGTTCCACTCTCGTGAATCTTCGAAATGTCGGGATGCGCTCCGATATCGCGCACCTTAAACTCCGGTCCGAGAATATGCTGGATCTCGCGCGTCTTATGCCTGTTGCGCGTTGCGACTACAAGCTCGATCACCATTCAATTGAAATGTGGAAACCAGAAAACAAGAGTAAATTCTAGTTTCTTTTCCTGGCTTCTGCTTTCCTGCTTTACCAGTAATGAATAGCGACCGCCGTAAACCATATCCGTTCGACCAAATCGAGCCGAAATGGCAGGCCATCTGGGAAGAGCGCCAGCTTTTTCACGCGCCCAACCCCGGCGAGAAGGGTTCCGATCCAGCGAAGCCAAAATTCTACGTGCTCGATATGTTTCCTTACCCGAGCGGGGCTGGGCTGCACGTTGGTCATCCGGAAGGCTACACCGCCACCGACATCGTTGCGCGCTATAAACGCCTGCGCGGCTTCAACGTCTTGCACCCAATGGGCTGGGACGCCTTCGGTCTACCCGCGGAGCAATACGCGATCAAAACCGGGCAGCATCCGGCGATCACCACCCGTGAAAACGTAGCGAAGTTCAAGAGCCAATTAAAGCGGATCGGTTTCTCTTACGATTGGCAACGGGAGATCAACACGACAGACCCGACTTATTATAAATGGACACAATGGATTTTCCTTCAGATCTACAACTCCTGGTTCAATCCGGAGACAAATCGGGCCGAGCCGATTTCCACCTATCGCGGAACCGATCCGGACAGTGTTCGTCTCGCTTACGTCGCTGATGTTGCAGTCAACTGGTGTCCCGAACTTGGCACAGTCTTGGCGAACGAAGAAGTTGTAGATGGAAAAAGTGAGGTTGGTGGCTTCCCGGTTGTACGAAGACCGATGCGGCAATGGATGTTGCGTATCACAGCTTTTGCGGAGCGATTGCTTGAGGGACTCGACGAACTGGATTGGCCCGAGGGAATCAAACTTCTCCAGCGTAACTGGATTGGCCGAAGCCAGGGCGCGGAGATCGATTTTAAGATTGAGAATACAGATCAGCAAATTCGCGTTTTCACTACGCGACCTGACACGGTTTACGGCGGTACATTCCTGGTGCTCGCGCCGGAACATTCTTTGGTTGATTTAATCGTTACCGAGGAGCAGTGGCCGGCAGTGCGCGAATATCGCGAGCGCGCCGCGCGAAAAAGTGAGCTGGAGCGTGCCGATCTATCGAAAGAAAAAACCGGCGTATTCACTGGCGCATACGCGATTAATCCGGCCACCAACAACAAGATTCCAATCTGGATCGCTGATTACGTGCTGCTTGGCTACGGAACTGGGGCGATAGGTGGCGTTCCGGCGCACGATGAACGCGATCTGGAATTCGCGAAGAAATTCGATTTGCCGATTGTCGTAGTTGTTCAGCCAACAGGAGATGAGCCAGCACTGGGATTCACGGGCGAAGGCATCGCGATTAACTCGCCGGTCATCAACGGCCTAACGAGCGCGGAGGCAAAAAAGAAAATTACCGCTTGGCTCGAAGAACGCGGCCTCGGCAAACGCGCAATCAATTACAAACTGCGCGACTGGTTATTCTCGCGTCAACGATATTGGGGCGAGCCATTTCCGATCGTTTGGGAAAACGGCAAACATCGCGCATTGCAGGAAAAAGAATTGCCAGTCGTTCCGCCACCGCTCGACGATTATAAACCGACCGGCACCGGAGAACCGCCTCTCGCAAAGGCAAAAGAGTGGATCCGTTACTCCGACAAGGCGATGCGCGAGACGAATACCATGCCCCAGTGGGCGGGCTCATGCTGGTATTACCTGCGCTTCTGCGATCCGCACAATGACGAACGATTCGTTGGCCAAGAGGCGGAACATTACTGGATGGGCGGCGATAAACCTGGCGGCGTAGATTTGTACGTCGGAGGAACTGAGCACGCGGTGTTGCACCTGCTTTACGCTCGATTCTGGCAAAAAGTGTTATTCGATCTGGGGTACCTCTCGAAGCCCGAGCCGTTTCAGCGCTTGGTGAACCAAGGAATCATCCTCGGCGAGGACAACCAGAAAATGTCCAAATCGCGCGGGAACATCGTTAACCCCGACGACGTGATCGATCAGCACGGCGCGGACGCATTCCGTTGCTACGAAATGTTTATGGGACCGCTCGAGCAAATGAAACCGTGGAGTACCCGCGGCGTAGAAGGCGTCGCGCGCTTTCTCGCGCGCGTCTGGCGCCTGCTCAGGACAGAGAACCAGGCAGGCGAGTGGGAATTATCAAAAAAGATAAAAGCCATCGATGCCACCAAGCCGCAGCAAAAATTGCTGCATGCCACTATCAAAAAAGTGACGGAGGATATCGAATCGTTCTCCCTTAACACGGCGATTTCGCAGATGATGATTTTCGTGAACGCGTTTACGAACGTCGAAACGATCCCATTGTCCGCGATGCGGACGTTCCTGATCCTGCTTAATCCATTCGCGCCGCACATTTCGTCCGAGCTGTGGGAGAGATTAAGCGCTGAATTTGGCGATGCGCGCGGAGATGTATCTCAACACTCATGGCCGGCTTACGACGAGCGTTTGCTAATCGAAGACGAAGTTGAAATCGTCATTCAAATAAACGGGAAGCTTCGTGATCGGATCAAGATGCCGATCGCGGCGACCGAGGAGGAGCTGAAGACGGCTGCTCTGGCGAGCCCGAACATTCAACCGCGCGTCGCAGGCAAAACGGTGCGCAACGTGATTGTTGTTCCAAAAAGGCTTGTAAACGTTGTCGTTACCTGATTCGATGAGCAACATGTGGAAGGAATTTAAAGAATTCGCGGTCAAAGGTAACGCCATTGATCTCGCTGTCGGCGTCATCATAGGCGCGGCCTTCGGAAGTATCGTGACGTCGCTCGTGAAGGACATCCTGATGCCTCCGATAGGTTTGGTCACAGGCGGGCTCGATTTTTCAAACAAGTTTCTTGTTTTGAAGGCGGGCGCAGATGGCATGACTAATTTCGCGACTCCGGCTGACGCAGTCGCTCATAAGGCGATCACCTGGAATTACGGTAATTTTCTCACTTTTTTGATTAACTTCGTCATTGTCGCGTTCTGCATCTTCCTCGTCGTAAAAGCAGTTAACAATATGAAGCGTCCGGCACCGAACGCTGAGTCAAAAGATTGTCCGGCATGCGCGATGACTATCCCGATCAAGGCGACGCGGTGCCCACATTGCACTACCGAATTGACGCAAACAGCCCCGAGGTAGGCTGCTAAATCGACACTGACGCGGGCGGGAAGATCGCGGGGTCAGGGTTATTCTGGTGAGTCGTTTAGACCTAGGGAATTTCCGTAAAAATCGCTTGCCCCCGGCTAACCGGCCTGCTATTGAAGGGCCGAAACGCCGATGCCTAGATGCCTTAACCTGGCGCTCGCGGGAGCCTTAG
The DNA here is from genome assembly GCA_036525475.1 of Candidatus Udaeobacter sp. Classification (GTDB taxonomy): domain Bacteria; phylum Verrucomicrobiota; class Verrucomicrobiia; order Chthoniobacterales; family UBA10450; genus Udaeobacter. Next base: position 478 of record DATDAJ010000286.1, on the reverse strand, counting down.
CTTGCTTTGTCGTAGGCTGCGCGACGCAATCATCGAAACCGACTCTTACCAGCGGACAGCGCATTCCAAAGGTGCGCACCACCGCGTACACGCAGTACGAAGGAGGAAGCGGCGCTCACAACGCAGTCGGCACGTATCTATCCGGCCGGCACGTGTTAAGTGCCGCTTCAGATTGGTCCCGATACCCGCTCGGAACGCGCTTTCGCCTCGCCGACACTAGCGAAGAGTACGTGATAGACGATTACGGGAACGCTTTGGTCGGCACCGACACCATCGATCTTTATAAGGGCAGCCGGTCGGAGGTAAGAGACTGGGGTGTCCGCTATGTCGACATCGACATTTTACAATGGGGTTCGGAGGAAGAAAGTTTGAAAGTCCTCGCCCCGCGTTGCAAACATCGTTGTGTGAAGAAGATGGTCGCGGCTCTCGAAAAGAAGAAGAGCAAAGCCGTCGCGCAAAATACTCGCCAGCGCACTTC
>DATDAJ010000285.1:0-2395 GCA_036525475.1 Candidatus Udaeobacter sp. | reverse complement strand
TGGGTTCGCTGCTAATATTTGTGAGCGCCCTAACAAACGCGAAGGGTTTATTTGCCGTGTCGCCGCGCTGCACGTCAACGTCGCCGCGCATTTCCCAGTCGCCGTGACGCGCGACGATCGAGTATTTGCCGGTTGGAAGATCAGCTACGGTTTGCGGTGTTACGCCTTCGCGCGAAACCTGCCCGTCCTCGCTGCGCAATGAAAATTCTGCTCCAGGCGGCTCGGATTGGATTTGAAGAGCCCCTTTGCTTCGCACAAGTCGAAACGGCGGCAGGTCTGGTAACTGTTTGCGTCTGAAGTCAACGCTCGTTTCCACCGGTTCGTATCCCGGGCTCATGATGCGCAGGTTGTATTTGCGGGGTTCCAAGTCTGCGAATGTCGCCGGGCTTTTTTGCGCATGATCGCCTAAAACGACAAGGGCGCCGGCCGGCTCGGTCCGGATCGTCGTTTGCAGGTGAAGATCAGCGCTCGATTGCGACGGCTTTAGCCAAAATCCGGCTGCGGTGACCAGAAGAACCACGAGTGATGTCGCCACTAAAATTTTTGCGCGCGACTTTCGTGGGCGTTCACCGCGCTCCAGCGCGGCGAGGTCGCGATTCATTTCGGCCGCCGAGTCGTAACGTTTGTTCGGATCGTTGGCGCATGCTTTCACCAGCACGTCATTGAGTTGCAGCAGACGTTCGCGATCCGGGCGCGTGCTCAATTGCGAATCGACCTCCGGAAAATCGAGCCGGTCTTTTCCGGTGCAGGTTTCGTAAAGAAGTTTGCCCAGACTGTAGATGTCCGCGCGCGGCGTGCCCGGCCCTTCCGGGGGGATGTAACCTTCCGTGCCAACGAATGAACGCTGTCCGCTCGCCGCCACCAATCCGATGTCGGCCAACTTCGGCATGCTCTCGCTGAAAATGATGTTCGACGGTTTGATGTCGCGATGGGTTAGCCCGCGTTTGTGCAATGCTTCAAGCGCCTCCGTTAACGAAAGCCCGAGCCTTATCGATTCGTCGGCGGAGAGGCGTTTGTGCCGCGCGAGATCGGTTTTCAATGTGCGCGGTTCGTAGCTGCCAATATCAACCTTGCGTCCGTCCAAATGATCGTCCGCCAGTTCCATGCTGTAGTAGAGATACTCGGCGGTCCGTCCGACGTGCAGGATATTGATAAAGCCGGCGTGCCCTCGAGAGATCGGCTCGAAAGCTGACATCCCTTCGAATTCCCGAAGAAACGCGCGCTCGCTTTCGAACGTGCTGCGGTAGACGACTTTCACCGCGCGAAATGCGCCGGTCACAGTCCGCGCCAACCAAATCTCACCGTAAGCGCCGCGCCCGATTACACGCAGCAGTTCGTGATCGGGAATGATTGGTATCTGAGCCGTAACCTGATCGGGAATGGGCGATTTTACACAAGCAGCGGATGCGAAGCAATGCCGGAGCGCGCGCGCGCCCTTGCGTGCTGGCGATGGCGTCCTCGCCATCGCGAACTTTTCGAAGCATCCACGCTAGGCGCGTGCTCCCCGACGCAGAACTGATCAGCCACCTCTCTTTTCAAGCGCTTTAATTTCCTTCTTCAACAGCGCACCGACGCGATGTCGCGCCAGATACACCTGGCCAATATTGACTCCCAATCGCGCGGCAACTTTCTGTGCCGGCCATTCCTTGCGCACATAACAATCAAAAATCTGAAACTGCTTCGGCTCGATTTGCTTTTTCACCCGCGCGATCGCTGCCTCAAATAAATTCTCCTTCCACTCGATTTCCCAGACTGCATCCAAATCAATGCCGCGCGAATCAGGGACACGCTCGATTGTTACCGTTGCGCGGTCGTCGGACAAACGAGGACGTTTTGCATTGCCGGGTTCGCGTTTGCGAAACTGATCGGCAATTCGCCAGCGAGTGATCTGCAAGAGCCAGCCTTTGAACGAACCAATTGCCGGATCGTATTTCAATTTGTCGATGTTCTTCGCAACCGTGATGACGGTTTCCTGCACCACTTCCTGTGCTTCAGCATCCGTGAGACCGGATCGGCGCGCGGCTGAGTAGATCAGCTTCGAGTACGTGTCGAAAAACTCCTGCCAGCGCAGTTGATCGCCCCAATCGGCCAAACGCTCGACCAAGCTGCGCCGCGTCGCGAGCAAGCTGGGCTGTTTCACACCGATCTTCTAACTCCGGGAACCGACCACGGGCAAGGTGGATCGGCTTCTCCGAAGACGATCGGGAATCGCGAAGCCCAATCGAATCCCAACGCGTTGAGGACAACGCGTTCCACCTTTTTTCTGAAAGATTTTGGCGAGGCGCCCGTATTCCCCTCATGAACACACCCCAGCTTTTCTCAAACCTGAATAAATCCACCTCGCGGATCGCCCGTGCCCTGCGGGGATTCGCTGAGCTGATTTTTGGAAACATCT
>DATDAJ010000284.1:0-5466 GCA_036525475.1 Candidatus Udaeobacter sp. | reverse complement strand
GTTTTACTGGAACATCGAGCTTCGAACCGCCGCGCTCGACGTGCAGCACAAGCTCTTCATTTGGATGTTTGCTGATGTATTCCTGCAACGCGATCGGGTTGTAGATGGGTGTTTGGTTAAACCCACGGATGATGTCTCCGGGACGCAGTCCGGCTGCCGCTGCAGGGCTTTTTGGTTCCACCTTCTCGATGATCGGCGTTTCTGCCGGATAGATGAGCAGCTGCCGTATACTTTTCCTCCGCCAACCGCGGGTCTCCGCTTTGTAAGGCTCCACCGATACCGTTTGCACCTTGCCGTCTCGCTGGAATTTCACCGCAATCTTGTCGCCCTCGCTCCGCACGACGTCCCAGCTGATGCTGTCGTTCATTCCCATGAAACGCCTGACCGGCTTTCCATCCACGGACAAGATTTTATCGCCCGGTTGCAGGCCGGCCTTTTCCGCTGGCGAACCCGACATAACGTAGCCAACTACCGTTGTTGAATCGCCTTCGCTTACTGGATGACCAACAGCCCAGACCACTCCGGCAAAAAACAAGGCAAGCAGCAAGCTGAACACCGGACCGGCGACCGCTACAATGATTTTGTCCAGCGCGGAAATCCTCGGCAGCTTCGCCCGGTCCAGGTCGGCTTTGCCCTCGATGATGTCCATCGGCGCAAGTTGCGGCAGCGCAACAAAACCTCCGAATGGCAGTGATCCGAGCGAGTATTGGACGCCGTTGATTGTCTTCTTCCAAATCGGTTTACCAAACCAGACGCCGAATTTCTCGATGTAGAGACCTCGCCACCGCGCCGCGAGAAAGTGCCCGAGCTCATGTACCACGATGAGCAGATTAAACAGGATCAGGACCTCGAGCAGGATGAAGATGACGCGAGCGATATGCAAAATCATGTGGTCAGCCGGTGATCAGTGAATCGTTGGACACGCCATGCTGTCTGCCGTTGTAAATCTTTTAACCTTTTGCCGATTCAACGCGTTGCTGCGCTTGCGCTCGCGCCCACTGATCGGCTCCCAATATTGCATCGAGATCGGCATGCGCAACGGGCGTATGCCGGTTCATCACTTGTTCAACGATCCCCCAGATTTCCGGAAACCGAACTTTGCGATCTAAAAATGCCGCGACCGCGATTTCGTTGGCGGCATTCATCACCGCCGGCAATGTGCCGCCGATCTCTCCGGCGCGACGCGCCAGATTCAATGCCGGAAAATCGTCATAGCGCGGAGTGGAAAATTCCAACTTCGACAGCTTGGAAAAATCGAGGGGTGGCAACGAGTTCGGAACTCGATCCGGCCAGGTCACGGCGTATTGAATCGGGAAGCACATGTTCGAATAACTTAATTGCGCGAGCGTGGAACCATCCGTGAACTCGACCATTGAATGCACGATGCTTTGCGGATGAACGACAACCTCGACACGCTTCATTTCTACGCCAAAAAGCCAGTGCGCCTCGATCATCTCCAAGCCCTTGTTGAACAACGTCGCAGAATCGACGGTGATCTTCGGTCCCATGTTCCAGGTCGGATGTTTCAATGCCTGCTCTGGCGTGATCGAATCGAAATCTGATCGCGGTGTTTCGCGGAACGGGCCGCCAGACGCGGTAAGGATGATCCTTCTGACATCAGAAACGTCCAACGCCCAACGTCCAACGCCCAACGTCGAAGTTTCTGGATTGGACGTTGAGCGTTGAGCGTTGAGCGTTGAGCGTTTGCCTTCCAAACACTGAAAGATGGCGTTGTGCTCAGAGTCGACCGGCAAAACGTGCACGCTTCTGTCGCGAGCTTCGCGCATCACGATCTCACCCGCCATGACCAGTATTTCCTTGCTCGCCACGGCAAGATCTTTGCCCGCTTTAATTGCCGCCAGCGCCGGCCGCAAACCGCCCGTGCCGACGATTGCGACGAGCACGACGTTCGCATTTGTTAGGCAGGCGATCTCGAGCAAACCCGATTCGCCGGACAAAATCCGCGGCTCATACTCGAGTGCTCTCCGAAGCACATCAATCTGAGTTTCGTCAACGAGGCAAATCGACTCCGGCCGAACTTCATTCGCAGCGGCGGCCAGTTTTTGTGCGTTGCTTTTCGCCGCGAGCCCGACGATCTCCATCCGCTCCGGAATATCCCTCGCGACCTTCAACGCGCTCTCGCCGATGGACCCAGTCGCGCCAAGAATAACGACACGCTTACGATTCATTTGGTTAAATGACTCCTCGTGTTTATGCGACGTGAATCACGAGGCGCATGTAGAAAAACAAGAGCGGTGCCGTGAAGAGCAGACTATCCAAAAGATCGAGTGCGCCGCCAATTCCCGGGAGCAGATTGCCCGAGTCCTTTACGTCTGTGCTGCGCTTGATAATCGACTCAGCCAGGTCGCCGAGCACTGCGGCAACGCCAAGAAGCAAACCGAGCACTGTCGCATGCGTCCAGTTCAGCGCGGACAAATGACCGGGCATCAGTTTGTAAAGCGCGAGGCTGCAAAGCAACGCCAAGACAATGGCGCCGAAAAAACCTTCCCAGGTTTTCTTCCCGCTGATGTGCGGCACCATCAAATGCCGCCCGATCGCGCTCCCTGTTAGATAAGCGCCCATGTCCGAGAATTTGGTGACTGCGATCAAATACAAGACGTAGAACTGCCCGGTGAGCTGGCCACTACTCGAACGCGGAGTGAGATACACAATTTTGGTGATGAAATTGTAAAGCCAAAGCACGTAGAGCAGACCGAACAATGTGTAAGCCATCGTCTGCAACGGCTCGTCATTCCGAAGCCGCGCAAACATTTGCCGTCCGAATACTGTCAGCAGAAAAAAAAGCAGGACCGCGACTTCGAAATCGTAGGAGCCCGCCGGTCCAATTTTGGAGAAATAATAAAAACTCCCGGCAAGCATCACCGCCCCACAAATCATTCCGGTGATTTTGAAATTCGGCAGGCCCTTGTGATCGAGCATCCGGTAAAACTCCCAAAGCCCGATCATTCCGCACACGCTGATCAAGAGCCAGAATAGGATCTCGTAACCGGAGAACATGATCAGCAAGGCGACTGACCATAGGGCGACGGTGCTGATGAATCGCAAAATGAACGTGGAACGCGGCGTAACTACGTTCGGCCCGGTTTGCTCCAACGTCGCAGGCATGGCTCTGCATCATCCCGAAGGAAGCCGCACTGTGCAAGAAGGGAGCGCATCTATGTCACGATGAAATGCGCCACGCTCTCCCGAGTGTGATCTGGTCATCGCTCATCGACCCTGCTATGGATTGCGCCCGCCATGAACGAATCAGCGGCGAAAGTGGTCGATCGTCGGCCAATTGCCACCCGAAATCGAAAATGGGCACAATCCGCGACGGCGTGGCTGGCTTCACAAAATGTGTCGCCGAATGCGATTTCGATCGCCGGAATGTGCGCGTGTATCGCGGCGGGCCTGGCGCTTGGCCTGACTTCCGTTGGATACAGTCGAATCTTGTGGCTCGTCGCAGCGCTTGCCGCGCAACTACGGCTGACGGCAAACATGCTGGACGGGATGGTCGCGCTCGCGTGCGGTCGTGCTTCAAAAGTAGGCGAGCTTTACAACGAGGTTCCCGATCGCGTTTCGGATGCGGCGATGTTTATCGGCGCAGGGTACGCCTGGGGCGGAAACGTTATCCTTGGTTATATCGCAACGATTCTGGCAATCTTTACCGCTTACGTTCGCGCCGCAGGAAAAATCGCCGGTTCGCCTAACGAGTTTTGCGGGCCAATGGCCAAACAACACCGGATGCTGGTAATTACCGTTGGCTGCCTGTATTCCGTGGTCGTTCCCCGATCATGGCAGATCTTCCACTTCGATGATTTCGAGATTGGCGTCATGGCCCTTGCTCTTAGTGTGATAATCGCCGGTTGCCTGGTCACGGTGGTTCGAAGACTACATCGAATTGCGCGAGCTTTCAGATGAACGACGCGACGTGGCAGCGGCTATTTGGATTCCGTCACGCGTTTGATCATTCCGTGACGGTTGTCGTGGTGCTGAGCGCTGTTGTCTTGCTGCTCCTGGCGCCACTCCTGATTTTCATCACAACGCAATCCGCGAAGAGCACTGCCGAAAAGCGAAAGGAACTCTGGGATCGTTATCGCTCCTGGATTTGGCTCGTGCTTTGCATTCTGATTCCCATTCTGGCCGGCGCTTTTTGGACGATCCTCGCTGTGGCCACTCTGAGTTTGCTTTGTTATCGGGAGTATGCGCGCATCACCGGCCTCTTCCGCGAACGCACTATCAGTTTCATCGTCGTTATCGGGATTCTCCTGATCACGTTCGCCGAACTAGACAACTGGTATCGTCTGTTTGTTGCGTTGTTTCCCTTAACCGTCGCGTTGATTGCCATTGGCGGGTTAATTCCTGATCAACCGAAAGGCTATATCCAACGCGTCGGCCTGGGTGTGCTCGGATTCGCTCTTTTCGGGAGCGCGCTCGGTAACCTTGGCTACATGGCAAATGATTGGAATTACCGGCCGATCCTATTGCTGATCATCTTTGCCGTGGAACTGAATGACATCTTTGCCTACATCTGCGGTCACCTGTTTGGTCATCGAAAATTTGTTCCGAACACAAGTCCTAACAAAACGGTTGGCGGCGCCCTCGGCGCGATCATTTTAACCACGCCACTAGTGGCAGCGATCGCTCATTTCATTTGGACTAGCACCGCATTGGATAATCCGATCTGCTTAATTGGTCTTGGGATTATCGTCAGCATAGTAGGCCAGTTCGGAGATTTAATGCTTTCTGCGATAAAACGTGATCTGGGTCTCAAGGACACAGCGAAGCTCATTCCCGGTCACGGCGGATTGTTGGATCGCTTCGATAGTCTGATTCTGGTCGCGCCGGCTGTGTTTCACTACGTTGGTTATTTCGTCGGCTTCGGCGTCGGGCAGCCGCAGCGCATTTTCTTTTAATGCTAATGGAACCGTGGCAACTGCAACCAGCGCGTGACACTGGGCTCACTTCGGCCGAGCGGTTTCGCAGCGTACGACGCGAGAGCGGTCTGCTCGAAAGCGTGGCACAGCAGGCGTGCTTTTCGGTATTACGAATTTACTTTTCGATCGCTCATCGACTCACAATCTCGGGCCGGGAGAAACTGCCGGCACACGGGCCGTTCGTGCTCGCGGCAAATCATTGCAGTCATCTCGACGCGCTGGTTCTGGGAGCAGCGCTCAAACCGCGTCATCGCGAACGCGCTTTCCCGATCGCCGCGGGCGACGTCTTCTTTCAAACCACTGCAGTCAGTGTGTTCTCTGCAATCATGCTCAACGCTTTGCCAATGTGGCGAAAAAACTGTGGTCCGCATGCTCTTGCAGAGTTGCGTCGCAAATTGCAGGAAGAAAAAGCGATCTTCATCATCTTCCCGGAAGGCGGACGCACGCGCACCGGTTCAATGATGCCTTTCAAACACGGACTCGGGATGCTGGTCGCGGAAACAAATGTGCCGGTCGTGCCTTGCGGTCT
>DATDAJ010000283.1:0-10490 GCA_036525475.1 Candidatus Udaeobacter sp. | reverse complement strand
GCTTTGGTCAGCACAGGACCGAGCGTTTCCGCACGCTGGCCCGCACGCGGTCGGACCACGATCGTGCAAAATTGAGTCGCAGGCGACGCGCCCAGCAGCGGCATGTAAAAGCCGGCAGAGTCCGTCTGCTGATCGAACGGTCCCTGCATTAAAGTGTCGGGAACGACGCCCACGATTGTTCGCCAGGGTGCCGGCTCACCCGGGTTGAAAATACGGACCTGATGTCCGAGCGCGCTTTGATTTCCCCAATGCTTCCGCGCAAAACTGGCGTTCACTATTGCGACCGGTTGCTTTGTATCGGCATCATCAATTGTGAAATCGCGCCCTTCCAAAATTTTCAGCCCGAGCGTCGAAAAATAGTTATCCGACACGGATTCAAAGTTTCCCCGGGGCCGATCGCGGTCGGTGAGATAATTTTGACCGTCAACTTCGTACTGACCGCCGCCGGCAAACGTCATTTGAAAGCGATCACTTAGCGCTGCCGAATCGAATTCCGGGTTGCCGCGCAATTCCCGAACGGCGCGCTTGAAAAAGTCGCGACGTCCATCTTCGGTATACGCGCCTTCCATCAATGCCATCCGCGCGCTATAAACCGCGTTCTCGTCGTAGCCGTAGTCGAGCTGAAGCTGATTTCTGATCGACCTGATCTCAAGTGTTGCCGCAATCAAAAGCGCAGCGGTGAGTGCGATCTGTCCGATCACCAGCAGCCGCGTGATGATGTTGGTCAATCGACTGCTATTGCCTCGCCCGCCTTCCTTCATCATCTCGGCTGCATTGCTGTGAGCACTGATTAGCGCCGGGACGAGCCCGGAAGCGAGCGTCGCGACCAGTGTTATGCCGACAGTGAACGCGAGTACCCGCGCGTCGATTGTAAATCGAACCCAGTACGGCAATCCGAAGCCGGCCGGCAGCGCGTCCATGGAGCGGGTCAGCAAGTCGACGCTCCAATAGGCTAGAAGAACTCCAGCGACCGCTCCGAATACCGCGACCACCAAACTTTCGGTCAACATCTGCCTGACAAGCCGCCAACGTGTCGCTCCCAGCGCGCCCCGGATCGCCAGTTCTTTTGCTCGCAATGCGACCCGGCCAAACTGCATGTTCATGACGTTCACGCATGCGATCAGTAAAACGAGAATGACTGCAGCCAACATCGCCCAGACGGTCTGCCGAAACTGAAGACCGATGAGCGAATGCGCGAGCGGCTTCGCCGTCGCCGATGTGAAATTTTGATTCGTTTTTGGATATTCCCGCGCCAGCTGGCGGGCAACAGTGATGAATTCCGCATTCGCCTGATCGAGAGTCACCCCCGGTTTGAGCCGGCCCATAACCGACGGTGCGGCGTTGTTTGGGCCGATGACGAGCTGGCCGCGCGGTATCGGCGGAAATTGATTGTAAAGCGGCGTCCAGAGTTGCTCGAAATTTGGGAACTTAAAATTCGCCGGCATAACGCCGATGATCGTTGCGGGTTTGCTATTAACTCGAACGTTTTGTCCGACGACGTTGGGATCGCCGTTGAAATCCCGTTTCCAAATTTCGTAACCGAGAATGATGACCCTTTCCGCACCCGGTTTGTTGTCCTCCCCAGTGAAGTCGCGTCCAATAATCGGCGATACACCGGTAATCTTGAAAAAATCTTCGGTGACGTAACCACCGGTATAACGTTGCGGATTGTTCTTGTAGGTAACGTTTATCGTCGACCCGCTGAGATAGCCGGCCATCAAGGAGCAGGATTTCTGGGTCGCTTTCAAATCTTCGTAATCTTGCGCTGTCGGGATCACGCCGAACCCGAAGTTGTTATTTTGATCCGTCGCCTTCGGATCAATCAACCCAATGGTCACCAACTGCTCCGGATGCGGAAAAGAAAGGCCGCGCAGTACGACCGCATTAACCACCGTGAATTGAGTGGTAGCGCCGCCGATGCCGAGGCCCAGCACGAGCACCGCCAGAAGAAAAAACGTTTTGTCCTTCCGCAAAACGCGAAGGCCGACTCGAACATCCTGCCGAAATGAATCCAGACTCATGGCAAATTTTCTCTCTCTATTTGTTAACGATCCACCCATCGCGCAATTGAATGACGCGTTTCCCATACGAAGCGTTTTTGTCCGAGTGTGTGACCTGCACGATGGTCACGCCTTCGTCATTGAGCTTGCGAAACAGCTCCATGATTTCTTCGCCCTGACTGGAGTGCAGGTTTCCCGTAGGCTCATCAGCGAGCAGAAGCTTCGGCTCAGCAATGATTGCCCGGGCAACACCTACGAGTTGCTGTTGTCCGCCGGATAGCTGACGCGGATACAAATCCTTTTTCCCAACGATCTGGAACCGGTCGAGCGTGTCCGCCACGAGGGCGGCGCGCTCGCTTTTGCTGTAACGCCGATACGACAGCGGGATCTCTAGATTTTCGTAAACCGTCAGATCGTCGAGCAAATGATACTGTTGAAACACGAAACCGATCTGCTCGTTCCGGAGTGTCGCACGCTCTTTCGGCTTCAGATGATGGACGGCGTTTTCGTTCAAAAAATATTCGCCCTCCCAGCCGTGATCGTGCATCCCAAGAATGTGCAACAGCGTCGATTTACCAGCGCCAGATGGACCCATGATCGACACAAATTCGCCTTCGGCGATATCCAGGTTGATATCGCGCAGGACGTAGAAAAACTTCTCCTTGCCTAACGGATATCTGCGTTCGAGGAGGCGGAGCTTGATCATAGGTTGTCAGGTGTTGTGACCGAGCACGACCATCGGGTCTGCTCTGGTCGCGCGCATTGCCGGCAGATAACTTGCCGCCAGCGCGATAGCGCCAAGGAAAATCGTGACCACCGCAAACGTCGTGGCGTCGAAAGCGCTCACACTATAGAGCAATGCGTGCAACGTGTGGGTACTCATTAGGGCGACAATCAAGCCGATGATCGTTCCGGCTGAGATCAGTTTGAGCGAGCGAACGAGAACCAGTTTCAGCACATCAACGCGTTGCGCGCCGAGCGCCATTCGGACACCGATCTCATGCGTGCGTTGCACTACAAGAAACGACATCACGCCATAAATGCCGACGCTTGCGAGCAGTACAGCGACGCCCGCAAAGACTCCAAGCAAAACGACCGAAAGCCGTCGCGGCGCGACTGAATCGTCAATTACATTCTCGAATGTGCGCACATTCGCCAGAGGCACTGCGGGATCGATTGCCTGGATTTCGCGCCGGATCGCTGCAAGCAAAACTCGCGGGTCCTGGTTACTCCTGACCACGTAAATCGTGGTAAAATATGCGTTCTGGGCGAAGGGAACGTACATCTCCGGCTTGGCGTCGATATCCAATCCGAAATGGCGCATGTCACCGACAATTCCGACGATGGTGATCCACTTCGGATCGTCAGACATTCCACCCATCACGATTCGTTTGCCCAGCGCATCCTCGTTAGGCCAGAATTTTTTCGCGAACGTCTGATTAACGATAATGACCAGCGGCGCATCTGCGTTGTCAGCATCGGTAAAAAACCGCCCTCTAATCAACGGTGTCCCGAGCGCACGAAAATAATCTGGAGAAACCTCGCGCCTTTCTTCATCAGGGCTCGGGCTGTTTTTGTCTGAAGGCCGCCCTTCAATCGCAAAAGACGAATCGCTGTTCGTCCCGGCAAGCGGAAGGATCGTGCTGAACCCGGCAGCCTGCACTCCCGGCAGCGCAGCGATTCGGCGTTGCGTTTCCTTGTTGAAACGGACCATCGACGCGTCCTCGGAATATTGCACTTTAGGCAGCGAAATCTCGAATGTCAGCGCGTTGCGCGGATTGAAACCCGGATTCACGTTCTGCAGACGCGCGAAACTTTTGATGAGGAGGCCGGCGCCGCTGAGCAGCACCAGCGCCAGCGCGACTTCAGCGATTACGAGCCCGTTGCGCAAACGATTGCGCCGCGTGCCCACGGTCGAACTTCGGCCACCTTCCTTAAGTGCCTCAGTGAGCTCCGGCCGCGCGCTAGCCAGAGCGGGAGCGAGACCGAAGATAATTCCCGTGCCGACAGAAATTGCCAGCGTTACGCCCAACACTGTGAGATCGACATTCACTTCGTGCAGCCGCGGCACGGTTTGCGCACCGATCGTTTTCAATAGCTCAACGCCCCATAACGCCAGAAGAACGCCTGCGGCGCCGCCGATCAGCGACAGTAACACGCTCTCAGTGAATACTTGTTTCAGCAGCCGCATCCGACCGGCGCCGAGCGCCACTCGAATTGCTATCTCGCGTTCGCGAGCAGCCGCGCGCGCCAGCAACATCGTAGTGAGATTTGCGCACGCGATCAGCAGGACGAGAAAGACAGCACCAAGCAGGATGAGCAACGCCGGACGCATTCCGGCAACGGCCAAATCCTGCAGCGACAATACGTCGCCGCCAAAACTGTTGTCCTGACTGTAGTTGTCCGAATGTTCGCGGCGCATCTGCGCGTTGATCGTTTCGATTTCCGCTTGCGCTTGCGCGACTGAGGTTCCCGGCGCGAGGCGTCCGATAATCCAGAAACCCCGGGAGTAACGCGTCTTCATCTGGTCATCGGTGAACGCGAGTGGCTTCCAAATTTCGGCGCGCCCGCCAAATTGGCCTCCACTGCCGAGATTGAAGAGTTGAAGGGGAAAATCGAAACCTGGCGGCATCACGCCCACAACGGTGAAACTTTTGCCGTTGAGAAGAAGTTTCGTCCCGATGATCTGCGGATCGCTATTGAAACGCCGTTGCCACAGTCGCGCGCTGATGATCACAACATCGTCGCGGCCCAGAGTGCATTCTTCGGGCTGGAAAAATCGGCCTTTAATCGGTGAAACGCCAAGCAACGGCAATACGCCTGCTGTGACGGTCGCGCCGGCAATCCGTTCGGGGCGGTCTTCGCCGGCGAGATTGAAATTCGTGTAACCGAACGCGCCGAGCTTTTCAAAACTGTGCGCGCGGGTTTCGTAATCTTTGAACTCCGGCGGCGAAACGGGAATTCGCTCGAGATTTTGCGATTTGAAATGCTGAAGAAGCAGGATGAGCTGCTGCGGCTCTCGATATGGCAACTGCCGAACGAACAAACCATTGACCAGACTCAGCACAGCCGTGGTCGCGCCAATGGCGAGAGCCACTGTGATGACCGCTATTATGGTGAAACCCGGAGTCTTCGTCAGCTGGCGCAACGCCACTTTGATTTCACGCAGCATAACGGCTGAACCCCGTATTTACATTCCCTCAGGCAGCCATGCGGTCCTCGACGATGCGGCCATCAAACAAGTGCACGGTGCGATCTGCGTGTTGTGCGAAACGCTCGTCGTGCGTGACCATGCAAATCGTGGCGCCACCCTGATGCAGTTCGCGGAGCAGATGCATGACAGCTTCGCCGTTGTGCGAATCGAGGTTGCCGGTCGGCTCGTCCGCCAGCAGAATCGCCGGTCTGCCGGCTAGCGCGCGAGCGACTGCGACACGCTGCTGCTGACCGCCGGAGAGCTGACTCGGCAGGTGTTTTGCCCGATGCGCCATGCCCACGCGCTCGAGGGATTCGGTAACGAGTGCTTTGCGGTCGCTGGCACTCGTGCCGCGATATGTGAGCGGTAATTCGACGTTCTCAAAAACAGTTAGGTCGCCGATCAAATTGAAACTCTGGAAGATGAAACCGATTTCGCGATTACGAACGCGCGCGCGCTCCGCGAACGAAAGATTCGCAACCTCGTGACCTTTCAGCGCGTAGCTGCCATCGGAAGGAGTATCCAGCAGACCGAGAATCGAAAGCAGCGTCGTCTTACCGCAACCTGATGGTCCCGCAATGGAACAATATTCGCCCTCCCGAATGTCTAGGTGAATTCCCGAAAGCGCGTGCGTCTCTACTTCGTCAGTGAGAAACACTTTGGTTACACTGGCGAGCCGGATCAACGGAGTGAAGCCGTTTCCGTCAAACTCGTTGGTTGTTTCCTCTGCAGTTAGTTCAGTCGATTTCATGTTATTTATTGCTTTGATGTTTCAAATCAGAAAATCAGATTCAGAAATCAGCACTTAGTTCAGTCGAATTCTGTCGTGTGAGTCCCACGCACTGGTGTCAGAGAGGATGACCTGATCCCCCGGTTGGAGCCCATCTACGATTTGAATGGTGTTCACTGAGCTTTTGCCCAGCTTCACCGGAGTACGCACAGCTTCCGAAGTGCCGCTGACGATTTTGAACATTCCGACGGTGTTGCTTTCCTGCCCGAACGCCGGACGCCCCACGTAAATAACGTCATCGAGGTGTTCGAGCTCGACTGTTCCATCAACACTCAGATCGGGTCGCGCGCCTTTAGGCAACGCTTCATCAAAGGCAACTTCGACATTTACAGTCCCCTGCTCCACTGCAGGATCTACGCGCGTGACATGGCCATTCGCGACGCCGTTGCGAGTATCGATCACGGCTTTCTGACCAATCTGAATGTCCTTTGCCTGCGTCTCAGCAATCTTGACCTGCGCTTTCAGCTTCGTCGGGTCCGCCACGCGCGCGAGATTATCGCCGACCTTCATGCGCTGTCCGATTTGCACAGGCAACTGTTGCAGGACGCCCGACATGCCGGCGCGCACATGTAACGCTTCCACCTGGTCGGCCTTCAACTTGGCGAGTTGTTTGGCCTGATCGACCACGGCCTGTTTGGACGCTAACTGTGGATCAATGGAATCGTGCGCAAAGGTCAGACGCTTTTCTTCGATCTCCTTGCGATTCGCCAGTTCGGCCTCTTTGATTTTTGAAGTCTTGTATTGCAGTTCGGCAATCAAACCGTTTTTGGACAGCTGATCGTTAGTTTCGCGTTCCATCTTCGCCTGCTCGTAATCCGATTTCGCCTTGGCTGTGATTGCTTCCTGATCTAACAACTCGCGCTGCAGCGTCGCGCGCGACGTGGTAAAGTCGGCTTCAGCGGCACTGGCCTTCGACTCGGCATCTTGAGCCAATTGTTCCAGCTCAGGGCTGCTCATTTCCAAAATCACCGAGTCGGGTTCCACGTGCGTCCCCGGCCAGATATTTATTTTCTCTACCCGGCCTTCGGTGTTTGCCGCAATCCAGCGAATGTCTTCCGGTATAAGGGTGCCGAGGCCGCGCACCTGTCGCACCATTGGACCGCGTTTAACGGTGTCGACCCAAACGGTCGACCGATCGACACTCGGCACGGCTGGTTTCAAACGCGAAATTGCAATCGTGGCCAGAATCAAGCCCAACACGGACGCCGCGATAATCATGATGCGACGCTTGCGTTTTTTAGCAGCGACGCCTGTGCGCGGCACGTCCATTGAGGAAAGGTTCGGCGCAAAACCGGCCGGACGCACAATTCTTTGGTCTGTTGGTTTTCGGTCTGGAATCACGGTTTCGTTTGAATCAGAACAGGGAAAGAGTGCTTAGCAGTTGGAGCATCGCGGATATCCCGGCCACAATGGGCATGATTGCCATGATAATGAGCGCAGTGAACACAGCCGCTTCGCTGATGAATTCGCGATCCGCTTCAGCGTCGAAGTAATCGCGGGTGATGTCGCGCAATGATTTCGATGTCTGGAGGCACGGCGCGCTCGAACCGTTGAGCATCGAGGCGTGATAAGGATAATCGACGAGCGGAAACTTGCGCGCGTTTGGTTGGGTATTAGGCAATGGTTTCATTTTCTTTCAGCTCCTATGAGTTAGAGGTGTTTGGCATATTCGTTGGATTCAAAGTTTTTAATCTGATCTTCCTCGGGCTATTGCAATGGCCGTGCCATGCCACAAAACAAAGTCGTAAGCTGCTGATGCTCAGCAGTTAAAATTTGTCGATCTTCTCAGCGCGCTCTTTTGAGTTATCCGCTTCTGGGACTGCATCGTCCCAACTTCGGGACAAATGTAGCGTGAGCCTCCGGGCTTGCGCGCATCAAGCTCGCAAGCGAGACGCATGCGCTACTCAATTATTTCGGTAGACGCAGCAAAGCTTGCACGCCGTGGCGATCGTTTCGGTTCATGAGCACCAAAGTGCCGTCGTGGGCTTCGGCAATTTGACGGCTTAATGGGAGACCAATTCCCGAGCCGTCGGGCTTCGTGGTAAAGAACGGAACGAAGAGATTGGCTGGGTTCATGATGCCGGGACCTTCGTCTTCAACAAGGATCTCAACGCAATTTCCTGTCTCCCGCCAGCCAAGCGTGACGTTTCCATGTGTTTCAAGCGCAGCGTCAACAGCGTTGTGCACCAGGTTGATCAGCACTTGTTCAATCTGCGCCGCGTCTACACGAATGGTCGCTTTCGGACCCGGCCGGACTTGAACCTCGAGCCGGGGTTCTAAATCCACGACACGCTGTATCAGCGGGGCAAGATCGATGTCTTGCTTTTGAGGCGGCGGAAGCTTTGTCAGCCGAGTGTAAGCTTGCAGGAAACGGCTTAGCGAATCGGCGCGCGACGCGATGGAATTCAACCCGGATCTTGCATCCTCTTTCCAGTCCGTTGGCAGAGGTTCGCGCCGCAGCAGCGATTCCAAACTGGCAGCAAGCGATTTAATCGGCGCTAACGAATTGTTCATCTCATGGCCGAGTACTCGCACGAGTCGCTGCCACGCTCGGCGTTCCTCTTCGCGCAGCGTGCGACTCAGATCCGTTAACACGAGTAATTCGTGCGGTAAACCCTGTTCGCGAAATGTGCTTCGGCGAATGCCCCAACGGCCAGAACCTCCCGGAAAACTCAAGGTAAGCGGTTCAGCGTCGTCCGCGTCGAAACAAGCATGAAGCCCGAGTTCCTGCGCGGTTTTGCCTAACAACTTGTCCATCGGTCGTCCCAGCAAAGTTTCACCGGCGCGATTGATGAGGCGGAGACGCCGTTCGGGATCGAACGTAAAGATCGACACATCGATTTCGCTCATGATCGTGCGCAGCAGCGCGGTCGCTTCAAAGGCGCCCAGACGCTGTTGACGCAAGGTTTCGCCGAGCGAATTCACTTCGAGGAGGACTTCGCCCAATGCGCTATCGTCGCGGGCGCCTCTCGCGCGGATGGAGTAGTCGCCCTCCCGTAATGCAGCCAGCAGGTTCGACAGGGTTTGCAGTGGACGAATGACGTGTTCGCGCGTGCTCCAAATGAATGCATTTAAACAGCCAACAATCAGAATCGTCAGTGTCCACTGCACTTTCGGCGTGTGATCGCCGAACCAAAGGAGCGCCAGCGCAATGATAACTGCCGGCGCGACCGCGACAAACGTGAGCCAGGTAATCTTCCCTTCGTAGGAAAGCCGGCGCCGACTTTTCGTCGACCGATTCATCCGGTGAAGCTGCGGCGAGCTGAAAGCGGCAGAGCACTGCCGCACTCCAAAACGTGGCCGCCGTTACAACCGCAAATTTCTCCCTTGCGTTTTGGAGTGCGGCGGCGCTCCGCCGCTTTTCGATTCGCAGCCGTACGCGAGTCGATCATAAACCATATTGTTGCAGGCGCCGGTAGAACGCGCTTCTGCTTAAGCCGAGTGCCTCTGCAGCCTTGCGCGCGTTACCGTCATTGCGGGCCAACGCTTTTTTGATCAGGAATGCCTCGACCTCTTCGAGACTCATCTCCTCAACGTTCCGCGATTCGGAGCCGCTAGTCGTTAGGCCAAGGTCAGCTGCGCGAATTTGCCGGTCCTTTGTCATCAGCACGGCCCGCTCTACCACGTGGTCGAGTTCCCGGATATTTCCAGGAAACCGATGCTGTAGCAGACGCTCGCGCGCGCTTTCATCGAAACTGCCAACCTGTTTGCGATAACGCTCTGCGTGTTGGCGAAGAAAGCTGTTCGCCAGCGGCATGATGTCCTCGCGTCGATCGCGCAACGGCGGCAGTTCGAGCTCAATCGTGTTTAGCCGAAAAAGAAGGTCCTGCCGAAAACGACCGGCTGCGATCTCATTCTCCAGATTTGCGTTTGTAGCGGAGATGATTCGCACGTTGGCGTGAAGTGTTTTTGATGAACCGACGCGCTCGAAATCGCCGGTCTCGATGACCCGCAAGAGTTTTGCCTGTTGAGTAACCGGGATATTCGCGATCTCATCCATGAACAGCGTGCTCTCATCGGCGAGCTCGAAGCGTCCTGCCCGATCCGTTTTTGCGTCAGTAAACGCGCCTTTGACGTGTCCGAACAGTTCGCTCTCAAATAGCGTCTCAGACAGGCCGCCCATGTTGACGGTGATCATCGTTCGACTCGCGCGCGGCGACAGAGCGTGAATCGCCTGCGCAATCAAACTTTTCCCCGTACCGTTTTCGCCAGTAATCAGCACGTTGGCATCTGAAGGCGCGACGCGTGAAATCATGTCAACGACAGGCCGCATTGTGGGGGAATGGGCGATCAAATCCGGCATGGTGCCGCGCAGCATTTCATTTTCCGCTTCAAGTTTCCGCTCCCGACGGAGCGCGGCAGCGAGCTCGATTTGCGTCCTGACGATTGTCAGCAATCGCTGGTTATCCCAGGGCTTGGTCACGAAATCGCGCGCGCCGCGTTTCATCGCTTCCACGGCGAGCTCAATGGTTGCCCAGGCCGTCATCACCACGATTGGCAGCGTCGG
>DATDAJ010000282.1:0-3635 GCA_036525475.1 Candidatus Udaeobacter sp. | reverse complement strand
GTGCCTTGAACAATGAAGCCGCCAATCATCACGTTGTCGCCCGTCTGAACAAAGGCGCGCGTGGAAATGTTTCCGAGAGTTGACGACTGTTGCGCCTGTAACTCGGCCACTGCAACAACAGCCAACGCGAAGGCTAAGCAAAAATTAATCCGCGTTCTGCCCAAAGCCCTGTCCATGTAGCGCAGTGGATCAAAAACAGCCTCGTTTGGCAAGCCTAAAATTCTGTGGATGTCGTAAAATCTACGTTGTGTTCGTGGTGAACCCGCTGACGTCCGCACGTCGCTCCTCCTTTTACTCATTAGACGCTGACAATGAAGTAAGGCGATTGACGCGTTGCAATCGCAGGCTAATTAACGCGGGATGGAGCCTCAGCCGGCGCGCTCTGAATACAAGAAGGTTTGGTCTGCCCTTTCAACCACCGAAGATCAGGCGAAATTGCATGTAATCGGGGTGACGGAAGAAGCCGCGCTCCAATCAACCGGCGAGGAAACTTTGAGGTTTCTTCAGGACAGCGTCGGTATTGGAAAGGATGATGTTGTTCTTGAAATAGGCTGCGGGGTTGGGCGTGTAGGCAAAGTAGTGGCGCCGCTCTGCCGAAAATGGATCGGCTGCGACGTCGCTTCGAACATGCTCTCGCTGACCGCACAACGATTAAAGGATTTGTCGAATGTGGAGCTAGTGGAGATATCCGGTTATGATTTGAGCGGCGTTGCGGATGCTTCGGTGGACGTTGTTTATTGCACGGTGGTGTTCATGCACCTCGAATCCTGGGACCGATACAACTACATTTCAGAAGCGTTTCGCGTGTTGCGACCAGAAGGTCGAATTTACGTGGACAACATCAATCTCTGCTCGGATGGCGGCTGGAAAGTGTTCGAAACCCACCGCGCGTTCTCGCCCACAAATCGTCCGCCGCATATGACGCAGAACTCCACGCCGCAAGAGATTGAGACTTACCTGAAACGTGCCGGTTTCGATGACGTGCGGATTGGCACGGATGATGATTGGATCCGAGCTTGGGGGAGAAAGCCAATATAAACTCCCCCCGTAATACTGCGCAGTGAAGGTTCCATCTCTGTTGGCTGGCAAAGCCGAGCGCACACGGGCTCGGAGTGAGCAAATCGCGAGTGCAAAGGATCGATATTACTGGTGGTTTGATCACCCCGTCGAGTGGGAGCGGCCGGCGCGAATGCTCTACATCACGGGTTGGTGCGTCAACCGATGCGGAAAGAAAATTCGTTCAATCCGTGTCCGGCGCGGGCGACAGAAATTTTTGGGTAACTACGGAATTGAACGCAAGGACGTAGGCGCCGCGTCTGAGCGCGTCGGGTTTGCAATTGCTGTGCCTCTGCCGAGAGGAGAATCGCATGTAACAATTGAAGTGCAGGAGTCGGATGACGTGTGGCGAGCCTTTTCGAGTCGCGCGGTTTTTGGCGATCCGAATGGAGAATCAGTAGCTCCTATTGATCGCAAATATTTTATTCCAAATCCCGGCGCCAACCCGCGCATTGAGTTCTGGATTGATCGTCCGTTGGTTTGGCCAAAAAAAGCTCGTCACCTCAAAGTCTCCGGCTGGTGCCTCGCGATCTCTGGCGATGAAATTACTGAAGTACGTGCCCGCGTGCGGAACAACATTTTCCCTGCGCGTTTCGGTAAGGTCCGACCGGACATCGGTCTTCGCTACGACAACCGGGCAGGCGCATTGCGAAGCGGCTTTTCGCTCGACGCCACCATTCCTCCCGGGCGCAGTGAATTCATGATGGAGGCCCGCAGCGGCAACGGCTCGTGGGAGACCTTTTTCATTCATCCTGTGCGCGGCGCGATTTTCCGAGAGCCACTGGATGGGGATGCAGAAACCGCCGGTGATTATGCGCAGTGGATTCGATGCTACGATCAGCTCCAACGAGACGACTTGAAACGCATTCGGGAGCAAATCGCGCAATTTCATTATTCCCCGCTGATTTCGATTTTGCTGCCGGTTTATAACTCGAATTTGAAGTGGCTCCGACGTGCTATTTTGTCGGTACAAAAGCAGTCATACCCACACTGGGAGCTTTGTGTAGTCGACGATGCCTCGACGGATCGAAAGCTCTGGCCGTTCTTGCAAAGGTGCGCTCGGCGGGACCCACGAATAAAGGTGATACGCCGCACCGAGAACGGACACATCTCAGCAGCGTCAAACGATGCACTGCGCCTGGCGAACGGCGAGTTTGTTGCCCTGCTCGATCACGACGACGAACTGGCGCCCACAGCGCTGTATTTCGTGGCATTCGCTTTAAACAAAAACCGCGATTTGCAGCTCCTGTATAGCGACGAGGACAAGCTAGACGAATACAATCGACGCTCGGAGCCGTACTTTAAATCGGATTGGAACCCCGAGCTTTTTCTAGCGCAAAACTTCATTTCGCATCTGGGCGTTTACCGGACCGATTTGATCCGACGGCTGGGTGGTTTCCGCGTTGGGTTCGAGGGATCGCAGGATTATGATCTCACGCTGCGTTGTATAGAAGAGATACAACCGAAACAGATCGAGCATTTGCCTTGGGTGCTTTATCACTGGCGCGCAGGAGATCAAAGCACGGCATCGAACGCAACTGCGAAGCCGTATGCACAGGAAGCCGCTCGCCGTGCGGTGCAGGAACATCTCGAACGCCAGAAAATCGCGGGCACCGTGGTACCGAGCTTCGATATCTACTTACAGACCAAATACGTACTTCCAACGGAACACCCGCTTGTTTCCATTATCATCCCAACGCGAGATCAAGCTCCAGCCTTGAAGAAGTGTGTCCATAGCATCTTCGAAAAAACCGATTACCCCACATACGAGCTAATCGTGCTTGATAACGAAAGCTACGACCCTGAGGCCTTGGAATTTTTGGCCGAGCTAAAAAAACGTGACGGCGTTCGGGTGGAGCGGATCGACGGTGCATTTAATTACAGCTGCCTGAATAATCGTGGCGTCGAATTGTGTCGGGGCACCTTCGTAGCGTTGCTCAACAATGACGTGGAAGTGCTCCATGCGGATTGGCTCACCGAAATGGTGAGCCGTGCGATGCAACCAAAAGTAGTAGTGGTAGGCGCACGACTCTGGTATCCCAACGGGACGATCCAGCACGGCGGAGTGATCCTCGGAGCAGGTGGCATTGCTGGTCACGCGCACGCTGGTCTTCGGCGCGACGATCCCGGTTACTTTGCCCGGGCACATCTCGCGCAAGATGTTTCCGCAGTGACCACTGCTTGTGCGCTGGTGAAGAGGGAAGTGTATCTACAAGTCGGAGGGTTAGACGAAAATCTGGCAGTCACTTTCAATGACGTCGATTTTTGCCTGCGATTGCGTGAAGCGGGTTACCGCATTGTCTGGACACCATACGCAGAATTGATTCACCACGAGTCGGCTAGTCGCGGTTTCGACAACAGCGCGCCGAAACAAGTCCGATTTCTAGCGGAAGTCGATTACATGAAATCAAAGTGGGGCGACATATTGCAGCGCGATCCTTTTTACAATCCCAACCTGTCGCTCGACGAAAATCTCTTCACTCTGGCTTTCCCGCCACGGGTGACCAAGCCGTGGCAGAGTGTTGCGGGTTAACTGTGCCTGATTGAAGTCCTGCTGCACCGATTATGACGGAATCAAT
>DATDAJ010000281.1:0-3533 GCA_036525475.1 Candidatus Udaeobacter sp. | reverse complement strand
ACGGCGGAGTCTCTGACGACCTGTGCGATTGCTACCTACGCAAACTGTGGCACCGCCGATTAACTCAACCAGAATCGTCGCAGCCTTATTGGCACTCAACGATTATGGCGGCTACGTGTGCCGCGGGCAGCGGCCGAGGATCCACAAGTACGCTATCATCATCGCGGCAACGCTGAATACAATCAGGTATTCCACTGTGTTATCTCACTGTTTGACTGGTGATGAAACCGGAGCGTCGGCTTTCATTTGGTTTGTTGCGCTCGAGACACCCCGCACACGGATGGCCCCAGCGATCGCAATTGCAGCCGGCGACAGCTTCGGTCTCGCGGACTGGGAGCTTGGCAGGTAGCGCGTTTCGGAACAACTGCGGCGGCTGCTTGGCTTCGTCGTGTAACAGGAGAATTGTTTTCATCGCTGCTCTTTTCTAGCTGCAAGCTATGCCCGTCGTGCTAGCAGCACTCGGCTTCCATTGGCTTTTGCTTTGCAAAACTTGTTTATCGCTTCTCGATGCGGCGGAACAACCCCTGCTCAGTAATTCTTAATGCCGGAGCAGTTGTTGGCACTGCGCGGATGCAACATGGCTCCGTTGAAAGCGGCGATTTTGGAGCGGGTCAGTTTGAAACCATATCCGTTCAGCCACGGCCCTGTGGGGGGGGTCTCTGTGATCGGAAGGCGTTTCTTACTAACCGGCCACAGGCCGGTGGCTATCGCACCTCGAACGATTGCTGCTTCACGAGCTGATGCGCATCGGCATTATCACGTACAGGAATGGCGTTTGAATTTTCAGAACGCCAGGGCTCATCTCGTCGATTAGATCGAGAAACACTTCGTCCTCCGTGAGCGCGCGCAGCGGCGCCATGAGAAACTCCGGATTAAACGCGATAGAAAACTCACGCCCCTTATAGGGCACGGCCAGTGACTCTTTCGCTTCACCGACTTCGGGCGTGTTCGCGGTGATATCGAGATTGTTCTTGCTGAAATTCAGTTTCACCGAGTGCGACTTGTCACTGGCCAGAAGCGAAACGCGCCGGAGTGAATTTAAAAACATTTCGCGCTCGAGTTTGACGCGCTCTTTCGCCTCGCCTGGAATGACCTGGCGATAGTTCGGATAATTGCCTTCGATCAATTTGGAGACGAGCAGCGTCTTGTTGAGATCGAATGCAATCTGCCCACTGCTCATGCTGACCTTCACGTCGCCATCATCGGTAAGCAGACGCTGCAATTCCGTGACCGCTTTGGTCGGAATAATCAGGTCCGATTCGTGGCTTCGCGGGAATTCCAGTTCAATTTCCGCCATAGCGAGGCGCCGCCCATCGGTTGCTACCAGCGTTAGCTTGTTGTCCTTAAAACTGAACAGGACGCCGTTGAGCACGTAACGCGTTTCATCGGTCGAAATCGCGTAAGAAGTTTTGCGCAAACCGTCGCGCAAATCTTTCTGCCGCATCGTGACGACTTTCGCGTCTTCGAATTTAGGGAGCGGCGGAAATTCGTCCTCTGGCAGACCGAGAATCTTAAAGAAGCTTTGGCCGCTACGGATCGACGCAGCATTTTTTCCATCGACATCGATCTGAATCTCGCTCGACGGCAGTTCGCGGATGATGTTGAAAACGCGCCGCGCGGGGAGTGTCGTCGCTCCTGCTTTGTCCACGTGCGCTTCGCAACTGCCGCGCACGCCAACGTCCAGGTCGGTGGTTGTCAGATGCAATTCGGTCTCGTCAGCCTGCAGCAAAACGTTGGAAAGAATGGGCAGGGTGGTGCGAGTGCTCACTACGTTTTGCACCTGTTGCAGGGCTTCGAGCAGTTTTTCTTTGGTAACGCTAAATTTCATGGTGACCAGAAAGCAGCCTAAGATGTAAAGCCTTCGATTTTAATCGGCAACCGCAATCTCTCATCTCTGCCCTTGTAGGCTTGCACGCGCCGCGGGCTCTACCGCTGGAGGGAGCTGTCGATGTACGAGATCGTCTGGCGAATGTTGTCTTGCTCGGCTATTCGTTTCTTCACCAGCTTGCAGGCGTGCAGCACAGTGCCATGGTCGCGCCCGCCAAACGCGTCGCCAATTTCATTCAAGGATGCTTTCGTGAGTTCGCGAGCCAGATACATAGCGACCTGTCGTGGAAAAGCGATGCTGGCCGGGCGCCGCTTGCTCGTCATATCGGCAAGACGCACGTCAAAGTGTTCGGCTACGCGCCGCTGAATTTGTTCGATAGTGATCGATTGCCGGCCTTCTTCCTGCAGAATGTCCTTTAGCAAATGCTCCACCGTTTCGTTGGTCAGTTCCCTGCCACTGAGTGATGCAAAGGAAGCGACACGCATGAGGGCGCCCTCCAGACGACGTACGTTTGTCCGGATACGGGTGGCGAGGAATTGAAAAACGTCCTCATGCAATTTGATCTGCATGGCGTTCGCCTTTTTTCGTAGAATGGCGAGCCGCGTTTCGATGTCGGGCGGCTGAAGCTCGGCGGTTAGCCCCCATTCAAACCGCGATACCAGGCGGTGCTCCAGATTCGCGATTTCTGAAGCAGGCCGGTCACTGGACAGCACGATCTGTTTATGTCCGTCAAAGAGCGTGTTGAACGTATGGAAAAATTCCTCCTGCGACCGCTCTTTACCACCGAGAAATTGAATGTCGTCAATCAAGAGAAGGTCGGCCTGGCGATAACGCTTCCGGAATTTGACCAGATTACTGTGCTGGATCGCATCGATGAACTCGTTGATGAACAGTTCACTCGAGACGTAGATCACCTTCATGTTTTTCCTTTTCGCCCAGACGAACTGGCCGATGGCTTGCATTAGATGGGTCTTGCCCAGACCGACGCCGCCGTAAACGAAAAGAGGATTGTACGTGCGCGCCGGCGCTTGCGCGACAGCGAGGCTGGCTGCGTGCGCGATTTCGTTATTCGGGCCGACGACGAAGGATTCGAATGTATTTCGCGGATTGAGTCCCGGAACAGTCGCGCCTGACCGCGCATCCACTTGAGGCGCGGGCAACGCTTCTTTCACCGTGGCCAAATCTTCCGCAGACGGTTGCGCGCTAGCCGTCGACGGGCCGCAAAACTTCACCAAACGCGGACCGCCAAACGCGACAACGATCGCATTTTGCAATGCCGGCATGTAATTACTTTCGATCCAGAGCTGGTAAATGTTGTTTGGAACAGTAAGCGTGATGGATTTCTCCTTTGCCTCCACTAACTCGACTGTAGAAAACCAGCGTTTAAAACTATCCGCGCTAATCTGTGGCTTGAGAGCGGCCGACAATCGCTGCCATAGCTGAGCGCATTTCTTGTCCATAGGAGAAGTTGTTAACAGTGTTACACAAACGCCACATGGGCCTGTAGCGTGGGAAATCGCCCGCAGCACCTGGCCAATAATCGAGCTGTTCCCGAGTATGATTCGGAGATCAATAGTTCAAAAAAAATGCCAAAAAGACGTAAATACGAGGGAAAACGGCTCAAGTTGTTGTGCAGCGTACGTTTACTACGACCCTCTCGCGCATCCGCACTCAATCGTTCTGGGGCGGAGCTTTTGGTCTTGTT
>DATDAJ010000280.1:0-5463 GCA_036525475.1 Candidatus Udaeobacter sp. | reverse complement strand
TCGATTTTCGCGTAGCCATCTTCGGAGCGAAGCATGGCGCCAATGCCCACGAGCGAGAGGCCCATGTTAATGCTGAAATTTTTCATGTCGGCCTTGCTCAGGTATTCCGAGTGCGGGTCGTAAGCCTGAGCGAGCGCATCCAAATAAAGTTTCATCTGCTCATCTTTGTCCTGCTCGTGAACATTCCGGGCCAGACGTTCATAGCGGCGAGAAACGAGTTGCGGCGCGGGCTCAATCGGATGCTCGCTCAAATGCTCCTGAAGCAGTTCGTTTGCGATCCGGCCGCGCCAGAGTTGGTCGGTTTCAGCCTCATTTTTCGGCCACGGCGATTTTTGACGGCTCAATTCGACCGTCGCATTGCTTTTGAAATCGATCGGCTGTTTCAACAGCTCTTTTATTTTCGCCACCCGTTCATCAACGCGCTTCGTGTATAGCGCGTAAATCTCGTAGCCGGGCTTAAGTGTTCCCATAAGAACGTCCCCGGCCATGGCATTGGCATACTTCTTAGTGACGGCATCAACGTCTTCCTGTGTGAAAAAGAGATGGCTGTAATCGAGCAGCTCCAGATACGTCTGCAGGAATTTTTTCGAAACCTCTTCGCTCAGTTTTTGCCGGGTGTAATGGCCTTCCTCCAGGAGTCGCCCAACGGACATCGCCACCGTTTCTCTCGAACTCGCCGGCGCGGGCGGAGCCGCAAGCGCGGCCGCAAAAAGGATCGTGCAAAGGGCAAGTGATCGTTGCAAAGATGATCTCATTGGTAAAAAAGAGGTTTAAGACATTCGCAGAATTCAGCGCACGGCGCAAGACGACGAGACAAAATCGGCATTGTTGGGTAGAAGTAGACAATCGACGGCGCTGAACATTCAAAAACTTCGTTACAATGGCATCTGCGACTTATAAAGCGTTTTGCGGCGGGATCTTTGAAACCAATTGCTATCTGTTCGAAGCGCCGGACGGATGGATACTGTTCGACGCACCTGAGGGTGCGTGTCAATGGGTGCGTTCCCTTAATATCCATCCCAAACTTTTGCTGCTAACACACGGGCACGTCGATCACGTCCAAGACGTTGCCAGGGTTAAACAGCAGTTTCACTCCCAAATCGGATGTCACCCGCTTACCGCGCCCATGATTGCTGATCGCGATTTCTTCCGCAACTTCGGGTTCGCGCTCGAAATCGAACCAGTCGAACCAGATTTTCTCATCGAACAAACACCAAACCGAAGTCTTCTCGGTACCGAGTTCCAGATTCTGGAAGTGCCCGGCCATTGCCCCGGCAGTCTTTGTTTCTTTTCGCGCAAGAACCGCTTACTCATTGGTGGCGACGTTCTTTTCGCCGGCAGCATTGGTCGCGGTGATTTGCCCGGCGGCGATATCGATCTCCTAATCAACGGGATCAGGGAAAAGCTGTTTGCGCTAGGGGACGATGTAACTGTGCTCTCCGGCCACGGACCGCCGACAACAATCGGCCAAGAACGCCTCTCAAATCCATTTCTGCAGGCATAAAGAAGGCGGGCTACCACGGAATCTCTTTGCGATCACGCAGGAACTTACCGGTGAGATCCTGCGGCGCTTCGCTGGCCAGCCATACAATCGTTTCCGCGCCTTCCTCCACTGAGCGGCTCGCGTTTTCGCCGCCCATTTCCGTCCGCACCCAACCGGGGCACACCGAATTCACGGCGAATTTCGGCAACGCCGCTGCGAGCTGCACTGTCACGCCATTCAGCGCGGTCTTCGAAATGCAGTAAGCCGGCGCCCAACCATCCGCGCCGCCGGTCAGTTGACCGCCGCCGCTCGAGACATTGATCACGCGCGGCGATTTGCTTTTTCGGAGTAACGGCGCGAACGCGCGAGTTACGCGCAGCGCGCCAAGCGTATTTGTCTCCAGTGTATTTCGAAAGAGGTCGTCGCTGATTTCTAAAATTGCATCGTCTCCGTCGACAATGATCCCTGCGTTGTTCACGAGCACATCGAGATGATCCTCGATGTTCGAGAATTCACGCGCGGCGGTTGTGACGCTGTCATTGTCGGCGACGTCTATTTCCAAAAATGTCGCCTTGCCGCATTTCTTTGCGATTTCCTCCGTCGCTTTGCGACCAGCCTTTGCATACCGTGCGCCGACGAACACGTGAAATCCTTTGGCCGCGAGCTGTCGCGCGACTTCGTGGCCAATGCCTTTGTTCGCGCCGGTAATCAATACGGTTTTCACGTCTTATTCATCGGGCGTGTCCGCATTGTCGGTTTGCAAAAAATCCTTCAGCAACGGCTGCGGATTCGACGGCAATTCTTCCACATCGCGCAATTTCTTTGTGATCGCGCGCGAGCGAACATCGACGTCTTCCATTTTGCGCGATGCCTGGTCGATCTTCTCCTTTACCGCCGATAACGAATCGCCGAATTTGCCGAACTCGGTCTTCACTGCTGCGAGCAGGTTCCAGACTTCGCTGGAGCGCTTTTGGATGGCCAACGTGCGAAAACCCATCTGCAAACTATTGAGCAATGCTGCGAGCGTCGTCGGTCCCACAAATGTGACGCGACAATCGCGCTGCACGTTTTGAACCAAACCGACGCGCCGGATCGCTTCCGCGTAAAGCCCTTCGCTTGGCAGAAACAGCAGCGCAAAATCTGTCGTCTTCGGGGGATTAATGTACTTCTCGCAAATGTCTTTGGCGCAGCGCTTCAATTGAGTCTCCAAAGTTTTGATCGCGCTTTCGACTGCTGCGGGATCGCCTTTCTCCTGCGCCCCTGCCAGCCGGTCGTAGTGTTCCATCGGAAATTTCGCATCGATCGGCAACCAGACCGGCGCGCCGTTTTCGTCGCCGGGCAATTTGATCGCAAACTCGACGCGCTCGTCAGTGTCGTCGCGCATCTTTATGTTTTTGGCGAACTGCTCGGGAGTAAGCATTTCGTCCAGGAGAACGCCGAGTTGCCATTCGCTCCAGCCACCTCGCGTTTTCACATTTGTGAGCACACGTTGTAATCCACCAACGTCACTGGCCAACTGCCGCATTGCACCGAGCCCCTGATGCACTTGCTCCAGCCGCTCACTGACCAGCTTGAAAGATTCGCCCAATCGCTTCTCGAGCGTGCCCTGTAACTTTTCGTCGACTGTCGCACGCATCTTATCGATCTGTTGTGCGTTGTCGTCCTGCAATTGCCGCAGTCGAACATCCACAATCGATCTGACGCCTTCCAGAGATCTGGCTAATTCCTCGCGCTGATTCTTCGCCGCCGCGCCTGCTTCCTCGCGATTGCGCGAAAATTCGTCGCGCAAGCTGCGATCGATCGTCTCCAATCGCTTCGCCAGGTCTGTTGCCGCCGCCTGATTTCGACGCCGTGTTACCAGAACGACCAGGGCGACGACCAACCCGCCCCCGACCAATCCGATCGCGAGGTAAAGCAGCGGACTCATGTTAAACACGTAGCAAATTCCTCGACTTCGCTCGGAATGACAAGGCGACGACGCCCACGACTATTTTTCGAACAGCAGCTCGCCGGCGCGACTCGTGGCTTTCACGACTGCCTTGATGAGCGTGACGCGGAGTTTGCCTTCTTCGAGTTCGAGAATGCCGTCGATGGTGCAGCCCGCCGGAGTAGTCACGGCGTCCTTGAGAAGCGCGGGGTGATCGCCGGTTTCCAACAC
The DNA here is from genome assembly GCA_036525475.1 of Candidatus Udaeobacter sp. GTDB lineage: Bacteria > Verrucomicrobiota > Verrucomicrobiia > Chthoniobacterales > UBA10450 > Udaeobacter. The sequence continues at coordinate 1,822 of DATDAJ010000280.1, read as the reverse complement.
AACACTCGCCGCACCCTTCATCGTCTGCGCTGCGAGGAGAGTCGCTACCTCGCGCGGCAAACCAACTTTCACGCCACCTTCGGCCAGCGACTCAAGAATGATGTATGCAAAGGCTGGGCCGCTCGCAGAAAGACCTGTAACCGCGTCCATGTGCTTCTCATCAAGGAGAATCGTCCGGCCGACCGCATCGAACATGGTGCGAGCAACGTCGAGATGATGAGGGCTGGCATGAGTACCGCCACAGATTGCCGTCATGCCGCAGTCAACCGCGGCCGGAGTGTTTGGCATTGCTCTTACGACTGGCACTTTGTCGCGCTTGCCGTTTGTCGCCACGGCGAGTTGCTGCTCGACGAAGCCCGCCGGCACGGAGGCCGCGACGGAGACAACCAGCGTGTCGGCGCCGATTTCGGGAGCGATCTCCTGTAACACTTCCGCAACGGTTTGCGGTTTTATTGTCAGCAAAATGATGTCAGCGCCTTTGACCGCTTCGCGATTTTCGGTGGTCACTGCAATGCCGAGCTCGTTCGCGAGCGCGGCTGCTCTCTCCGCGTGCTTTACAGTCGCGATGACCCGATTGGACACAAACAGTCCCTGCTTCAGATATGCCCGCAACAGGATGCCACCCAATTTGCCGGCACCGAGTACCGCCAGTTTTTTGTCGGAAAGTTCCGGCGACATGGTGAATAGAGTAGCACATGCGTCTCGCTTGTGACTCGATGAACTCGCTAGCCGGGAGGCTCGCGCTACTCTAAAATCGTACCTTCACGCCACCGTACGCGGCGCGGCCGAGCGCGGGGAAACCGAAGACCTCCGAATAGTGCTCGTTGGCTAGGTTATCGATACGACCAAAGATTGAGAAGTGCGGGTTTACCTCATATTCCGCGGCGATGTTTACAAACGAATAGTCTTCGATGTCGAAATTTGGTCCGCCAAAATTTAATTCCTCGCGCGCGTTGACGAACTTTGCTTCGACCACCGTTCGCAGCCTTTTCCACCAGAGATATGACGCTGAAACGTAAAGCTCATTGCGCGGGCGACGCGGCAGACGAGCGCCTTGCAACTGCGAAACATCTTTGGAGGAGGTTTTCTCTGCCTCGAGGTAGGTGTAAGCAGCCGTCAAAACGCAATTGGGAATCGGTTGGGCGTGCAGTTCCGCTTCCAACCCCTGGGTTTCGGCAGAACCAAGATTAAGCGTGTCAAAAAGCCCGTTAAACCCAATCACGTTCGAGAGATCGTTGTGAAAGTAGGTGAGGCCCACGTCCACGCGATTTTGCCAGAGTTGCTGTCTGATACCGATGTCCCAACCGAGGTCCTCTTCAGGTTTCAGGCCAAAGTTGTTTCCAAAAATTTTGTCCTGACTGCTTGGCGGACTGAAGCCAGTACCGAGGCTGGAATGTAGAATGGTGTTCGTCTTGTCGATTTTGTAACTGCCGGCAAAACGATAGGTCCAAATGCCACCGAATTGATTGAAGTGATCGAAACGTCCGCCAGCGACGAAGACCAAGTCTTCGACGGGCGTCAACGTGGCCTCCAGAAATCCCGCGGTTTCGTCTATGTGATCGCTGATAAAGGTTGGTCCAAACAGAACGAACGGTCGCTCCTGGCCCGCATTAATACGGCTGTAGTAAAATCCTGAGGTAAGTGTCAACCACGCGACCGGTCGAAGATCGTTTTGGTAATCAACCTGCGTCCGTTCGAACACGGCGCGTGTCGCCCCGACAAATCCATCCTCGTTAGGCTCGTTGATTTGGCGCTCGTGATCGCAAGCGACGATGAGCTTGTGGTCCCACCACTCAGTCGGTTTCCAATCGATATGCGGCCC
>DATDAJ010000279.1:0-2268 GCA_036525475.1 Candidatus Udaeobacter sp. | reverse complement strand
TCGACAACGAAGCCTCTTCCACGAACGTCGAGCGGTCGGTGGCATAAACCTGATTGGCTGACGGACGAAATAAAAGATCGATGCCCGCGCTCCGGCAAAATTCTTCGTCTGCTTTTTCCGGACGCGGGTATCGCTTGTAATCGCTGCCCGGCTCGAACTGGAGCGGATTAACAAAAATGCTAACAGCCACTTCGCCGTCTGCGCCCGCCGCCTCGCGCGCCACCCGGATCAATTCGCCATGCGCCTTGTGCAACGCGCCCATCGTCGGCACGAGGACACGCGGTTTTGCGCATGGCTGCGCCTGTGCGTCTGCGATGGTGGTCAGAATTTTCACACGGCGCGCAGCTTTACCCACCTGCATCTGGAACTCATCTCAATGAATAGCTCTGTCATGTTGAGCGGAGCGCTGCAACGAAATGTGAAGCATGAGGCCAGGCTTTCAAACATCTCTGATGTATTCCGCTCGGGCGAATTGGTCCAAAGTTAATCCGAGATTCTTCGCTTCGCTCAGAATGACATTATCGGACCGCTTGTACGGTGCGAATCACGAAATAGTAGGGTTCAACCGAAATCAAAAGAGCAGGATAAAGACGCCAGTGATCATCAGCGCGAGCATCCAGACGAAATCGATGTTGAACCACGCACGGCGCAGGATCGCGACCCCAAGTTTTTCGTAAACCACAATCGCGACCAGCGCGGTGGTTAGAAGATACCCTAACGTGTGGATAACGACCGCGGTGGTGAGCAGAGAAGGCGCGCTGAAATTCGCGAATGCCCAAGCGTGCATTTGGTGACTGTCGTGGTGATGCGACTCTGCCGCAGCCTGCGATGGCAGAAAAAACGGGACCAGCATCAGTCCTGCGCCGTGCGCGGACGCCATTATAAAAGACCAAAGCGTCAAATCGCCGAAGCCGACTCGCATTCCCACCCAGTTCGGATGACGCGAACGCAGTAGGCGATACAAACCGAAGGCAAACAGGATCGTGGCCGCGGCAATTTTCAGAGTGCGATGCGGAACGGTAACACGGGCCAGAAGAACCACGGCTATAATGATCCCGACCGAAAGCGCGTGCCCCAGCACCATCGGCGGCAGCGCACGGAGTACCGCTGCGCGCTTTTGCTCCTGCAACCCAAGCGCGACGGCAAACAGCCATCCCATGGCAGGATTAATCCCGTGAAACATGCCGAGCCCGAAGACCGCCAGCCACGGCCAAAGCTCGCTCACGGAAAGCAGAAGGAATCGCTCGAGGAATCGCCTCCTTCGAGGCGAACTTGATGAACGCGGTAGTCGTTGCTCTCCAGGAAAAAGTTTTCGTCAAAGCTGATGCCGCCGTTGGGACTGGCATCAAGTTTCACCATCCAACTGCCGACGCCGTCGGGATAAAATTGCTCGTCCCATGCGGCATAAAGCGAGTTGGTGAAATAGATTCGCTTGCCGTCGCGGCTTACTTCCACCATTTGCGGGCCGCCCGCGAGCGGCTGATCCGGCTTCTTCGGATGCGGCGCCCGATTGGCGATGCCGCCAATGCGCACCGAGCCGGTCTTTTTCGGATTGAATGGATCCGATACATCGTATTGCAAAAATTCGCCTGTTCCAAAGCACGAGACGTAAAGAAACTTGTCGTCCAGGGATAAATTGATGTCCGTCACGAGTGGCGGCACCGCTTTGAAATCCTTGAGCATAGCCGGGAGTTTTTCGGGCTCCGCCGGTTCGGCGGGAATTTCGATAACTTTCTTCACGTCCCACTGGCCGTTGTCCCGATGCCACAGCCAAATTGACGCGGACAAATCTTTCAGCGAAACCACCACCCCGACGAATCCGTAAGCTTTTCTCGGGTCATGTGCGGGTCGCATCTCGAGAACCATTTGCTGCTCGTTACCTAAATCGAGCGTCTGAAGGTGTCGCCGCCGGCGCAGATCCCAGACATGCATTTGATGCCCGTATTTACCGCCTAACAAGAGATCGGGTTGAACTCCGTTCTCGATCATGTTCGGAGTGCCCCACTCGCTGCTGAGTAACGTGTCGAACCCGAGGTGCCACCAAAAATCGTAATGCAAAAACTGATCGCCGCGGTCGACTTCCCATTGACCGAGGACATCGAACGTCTCGCAATCGAGCATAAAAATGCCGCCTGGCCCTTCGCCGTTGGGATCTCCGAGCGCGCTAACGTAAATCGCTTCCGGACCACAGTGAATCGTGTGAGGACGCGAATAGTTGGTCCGCGCAAAAACTTCCTCGGGCTCGATAACTTTGACGATCTCCGGTTT